>JAIYBS010000181.1 GCA_027488415.1 Planctomycetaceae bacterium
AGGATGGGAATCGAGGTCGGGGTGTGCTCGAAATAGCCCGTGCGGCTCGGGTCCATCCAGCTGTCGTAGTCGCACCCGCCGAGCGCCGCGGCGGCGCCGAACGCGACCACGGCAGCCACGCGACGTGCAACGCGCATCATCGGGGCGGCGGCAGGATTCACGGTCCAGGCAGGGCTCATGGCGGAAGGAACCTCGGGTGGGGCGGCCCCGCTGTCAAGCATGATCGGGGCCCTCGAACGGGAATCGCGGCCCCTTTCGAGAACGAGCGGGCCGGAGGGGCTATCGGCAAGAGGAAGAGGGTACCTGCACCGGAGGGGGTGGAAATCCCTGCATGCGGGAACCAAACTGAACTTAACTACCGATGCAGCGGCACAATACGGCCATCCGCGCCGCCACCCCGTGGGTGACCTGGGCCAGGATCTGGCTCCGGCGGCTGTCATCAGCCACGTCGTCGTCCACCTCCACGCCGCGATTGACCGGCCCGGGGTGGAGGACGATGCACCGAGCCGGCAGCCGCGCCGCCCGATCGCGGGTCAGGCCGAAGTGCAGGCGGTAGTCCGAGGCGATCCCGGCGCCGGAGGCGCGCTCGAGCTGCACCCGAAGCATCATGATCGCATCAAGATCGGCCAGATTCGCATCAAGATCATGACTGATCGAAACACGATCGGCATGCTTCGCAATCGAGCCGAACGACCGCGGGAGAAGCGTCGGGGGGCCGATGAGCCGCACGGACGCCCCGAGCGTGGTCAGGGCATGCAACGCGCTCCGGGCGACCCGGCTGTTCGAGATGTCGCCGACGATCGCGACGTTCGCACCGGCGATGCCGCCGAGCGCCCGGCGGATCGTCAGGCAGTCGAGCAGCCCCTGCGTGGGATGCTCGTGCCGGCCGTCGCCGGCGTTGATCACGGCGCACCGAACGTGCCGCGACAGCAGCTCCGGACCGCCCGACAGGGCGCTTCGGACCACGATCGCATCGACGCCAAGCGCCTCGACGTTCAGCGCCGTGTCCAGGAAGGTCTCGCCCTTGCTGGTGCTCGAGCCGGAGCCCTGGAGCACGAGCGAGCGGGCGCCGAGCCGCGCGGCGGCGGCCTCGAAACTCAGGCGGGTGCGCGTCGAGTCCTCGAAGAACAGGTTCGCGACCAGCTTGCCGTCGAGCACAGAGAGCGGCGCGGCCTGTCCCTGCGCCACCGGCAGGAACGACTCCGCGCGATCGAGCAGTTCGGTCAGTTCGGCGGCGGAGAGCCCTTCGAGCTGCAGCAGGTGCCGAGGCATGGTTCGGGAGTGTACGAGGTACGGGCCGCGCCCCGCCCTACTCTGCTCAACATGCCGCGCCGCACTTGGGTCACCGCCGACACCCACTTCGGGGAGCAGGGCGCGATCGACCGGTTCGGGCGACCGTTCGCGGACGTCCGGGAGATGGACGAGGCCCTGCTCGACGCGATCAACCGCTGCGTCGGCAAGCGGGACGAGCTGCTGCACCTCGGCGACGTCTTCGGCGACCTCGACTGGAAGGACCGCGGACGGCGCCGCGAGGCGCGGGCGCTCCTTGCCAGGATCCGCTGCCGCCGGATCCGGCTCGTGCTGGGGAACAAGGATCCGCAGTCGCGGTCGTTCCGCGCGCTCTTCCGGAGCGCCGACGAGTCGCTCACCCTCCGGGTCGATGCGCCGTCCGGCAAGCCGCTTCGCGCCGTCTGCCACCACTACCCGATGCGCCAGTGGCGCGGCATGCGCGACGGCTCGCTGCACCTGCACGGCCACGCGCACGGCGGCCTCGAGGAGCTCGGACGGTCGGTCGACGTCGGGGTCGACTGCTGGGGCTTCGAGCCGGTCCTGCGCGACGAGCTGGTCGCGATGCTCAGCGTGCGACCGCTGCCTGCGGGCGAGTTCGTTCGGCGGCAGCAGCGTCGCGGTGCGTCAGACGAGGCGGCGCGCGCTCAGCCGCCGTTGTAGGCGGGGTTCGACCACCACGGCCCCTGCACGAACGGGTAGTTCGCGTTGTCGACGAACGGGTCGTCGCTGTCGCCCTGCGTGGTGGCGAAGTAGTTCGGCGTGCTCGTCCCCATCTCCGCCTGCTGCATCTGCGTCGGCGACATCGCGTCGCCCCAGAGCTCGGCATCGTCGTGGCAGCCGGCGAGCGCCGCCACGCATGCGGCGGCGAGGACCGGTCGGAGCGCGGAGCGGGACTGCTTCATGCGGAGGATCGTACGCACTCGCCCCTGCTCCATGATCACTCCGCCGCCTGGATGCGCCAGATCGCGCCCTTCGCGCGCGGGTCCTGGCTGCCCTCGAAGGTCACCAGGTACATCGTCCCGTCGTTGGCCTCGCCGAAGCTCGTCGGCAGCTGGTTGCGCGTGACGTGCAGCACGTCGGGGCCCTGGACGAGCTTGCCGCCCTCGCAGCGGATGCCCCAGACCTTGCACGAAACGAGGTCGGCATACAGGTAGACGCCCTCGAGCGCCGGCTGCTTCTCGCAGCGCGAGACGTATCCGCCGGTGATGCTCACGCCGTCGCCGTGGCCGTACTCGACCACCGGGTCGACGTACTCGCTGCCGAACTTGCCGGGCGTCCCGCCGGGGAACGCGTGCAGTCCCTCGCGCACGTTCCACCCGTAGTTGCCGCCCTTCGTGACGATGTCGACCTCCTCGTAGGCGTTCTGCCCGACGTCGGCCGCGTACAGCTCGCCGGTCTTGCGGTCGAAGGACATGCGCCACACGTTGCGCAGCCCGTACGCCCAGATCTCCGGCCGCGCGCCCGGGGTCGCGACGAACGGGTTGTCCTTCGGGATGCCGTACGCCCGGTCGCCGTCCTTCGAGTTCACGTCGATCCGCAGCACCTTCGCGAGCAGCGTGCCGAGGTCCTGGCCGGCGTTCAGCGGGTCGTTCGCCGCGCCGCCGTCGCCGCACGAGAGGTAGAGCATGCCGTCCCTGCCGAAGAGGACCGTGCCGCCGTTGTGGTTCGAGTACGGGTCGTCGACCGAGAGCAGCACTTCCTCGCTGTCGGCCTTCGCGAGCCCGGTGTCCTTGTCCATCGTCCAGCGCGAGAGCACGTTGGTGCGCTTGCGGTCCGCGCCCTGCGCCGTGTAGTAGAGGAAGAAGGTGCGGTTCTTCGCGAAGTCGGGGTGGAAGGCGAGCGAGAGGAGGCCTTCCTCGTTGCCGCGGCTGTTGACCTGCTTGCGCATGTCGAGGAACACCTTCGGCTCCTTCGCCTCGCGGTCGGCGGGGTCGAGGACCAGCACGCGGCCGGGCTGCTCGAGCACGTACATCCGCTGGTCGTTGCCGGGCTCGAACACCACCTGCACGGGGCGGCGAAGCACGATCTCGGGAGCGACCCGCTGCAACTTGAGCTTCGGCATCGCCTTCGCGGGCGCGGCTGCCCCGGCCGGCGCCGGCGTGGCCTGCACGAGGCCCCAGCCCGGCGTGGCGACCGCGAGCGATCCGGCGACGAGCGATCCGAGGACGGCGATGCTTCGACTGTGCATGGACGAATCCTAGCCCGGCGGGCGTTCCGCGATCGCCGCGGCGAGCGCCTCGACGGAGCGGACCGCGCTGCCCTCGGCCTTGTTGTTGATGACCACGAATCCCGGCCGCGCGGCGGCGCTCGCCGCGAGGATTTCCGCGACCTCCGCACGCACGGACTCGTCGGGCGCCTGCAGCCGATCGAACGGCTCGAACCGGTCCGCGGCCGCCTCGTAGGTCATGCCGGCGGGCAGCATCCAGCGCACGACCACGGCGCGACCGGCCGCGGCGTCGAGGCCTGCGGCGGCGAGCGCCGCGCGCTGCTCCGGGATCGGCGGGACCGTCGGGTGCTGCAGGTAGCCGTGCACCGCGCCGCCCGCCGCGAGTGCCGCCGCGTAGCCGCGGACCGCGGCATCGCGGAAGAGCTCGCGATTGCGCACCTCGACGGCGAAGGTGACCGGCGCGCCCGCGCACTCGAGGCCCCGCAGCCGTTCGAGGCACGACGCGAGCCGATCGACGAACGCGCCGGGTCCGCCGACGCGCGCCCGCGCCGAGAGGTCGATGTACGGGAACTGCAGCACCACCGGCCCGAGCTTCGCACCGAGACCCTCCACAGCGGGCGCGACGACCGCGTCGCGGAGGAACGACGCATCGAGGAACAGCGGGTTCGCGATGCCGTTCGCGCGCAGCGCGGTCGTGCTGCCGAGCGTGCTGCCGTCGGGCGCCATGTCGGGGCGCGTCGCGCGCTGCTCCGCCTTCACGACGAAGCGGAAGTCCGCGGGCACGAGCGCCGCGAGCGCGCGGTACTCGGCCGCGCTCGGCGTGGCGTAGAAGGCGCGGTCGAGCCCGACGGTGCGGTGGAGCGGCCACTCCGCGTAGGCCGCGAGGCCGTCGGCGGCGAGCGCCGCGGCCGGCGCGCGCGAGCCGTACACGATGCCGCGCCAGCCGGGGTACGCCCAGCTGCTCGTCCCGAGGCGGACATGCGCCGGAAGTCGCGCGGCGATCGAGCGCACGGAGTCGCCCGGCGGCACGGGGGGCACGCGCTCCATCGCTCGGTCGGCGGGACCGCCCCCGAAGAGCGACTCGAACGGGGCGGGATCGTCGGGGCGCGGCGAGGGCACGCGGAGAGGGTAATCGTGCGTGGTAGCGTGAAACGATGCTCCGACTGCCCGCCGCCGCGACGATCGCCATCCTGACCTCCTGCGGCGAGCCGCAGGCCGCATCGCCCGCGCCGGTCACGCCGGCCGCGCCGAAGCCGGCGGCATCCTCCCCGGCCTCGACGGCCGCGACGACGAAGGAGCCCGGCTTCGTCCCGCTCTTCAACGGCACGGACCTCTCGGGATGGACCGGCGACACCGCGGGCTACCTCGTCGAGGGCGGCGCCATCGCCTGCGGGCCGAAGGGCACCAACCTCTACACCGCGCGCGAGTACTCGAACTTCGTGCTCCGCCTCTCGTTCCGGCTCGCGCCCGGCGCGAACAACGGCATCGGCATCCGTGCGCCGCTCACGGGCGACGCCGCCTACGAGGGCATGGAGGTCCAGGTGCTCGACGACGGCCACGAGAAGTACAAGGGCTGGCTCAAGGACTGGCAGCGCCACGGCAGCGTGTACGGCATCGCCGCAAGCGACGGGAGCACCGCGGCGCTTCGACCTGCCGGCGAGTGGAACGACGAGGAGATCGTGGTGGACGGCAGGCGCGTCAAGGTCACGCTGAACGGCCGGGCGATCCTCGACGTCGACCTCGACGAGGCCATGCGCGGCGGCACCCGCAGCGGCAAGGACCACCCGGGGGCCCGTCGCGCGTCGGGACACGTCGGCTTCCTCGGCCACGGGGACCGGGTCGAGTACCGAGACATCCGCATCCTCGAACTGCCTGCGGCGGCGGCGGCGCAAACGCCGAAGAAGGGCTAAAGCCATGCCCTTCCAGCCCTCACCAGCACCGGCCCCCGCGGGCGCCGCGCCCGACCAGCAGCAGCCCCAGCAGCAGCGCGGCCGCGGCCTCTCCATCCTGCTGACGCTCGCCTGCATCGTGGTCGTCGCCGCCGGCGTGCGCGAGGCGGCGACCGTCATCACGCCGATCCTCGCCGCGGCGTTCATCGCGATGATCGCGATCCTGCCGCTGGCGCTCCTGCAGGGAAAGCTCGGCCTCCCGCGCTGGCTCGCGCTCCTCATCGTGCTGGCCCTCACCATCGGCGGCGCGCTCGGCATCGGCTACTACCTCAGCCAGTCCGCGGCGGCGATCAAGCCGCTGCTCCCCGAGTACGAGTCGCGCATCGACGGATTCATCCTCGACGGCCTCGAGGCGCTCAAGGCGCGCGGCGTCGAGGTCGACCCCGAGCGCGTGCTCGCCGAGGCCCACAACTGGAAGATCGCCGACTTCGCCGACGTGATCGTGCTGTCGCTCGCCAAGGTGCTGCAGAACTTCCTGTTCGTCCTGATGGTGAGCGCATTCATCATCGCCGAGGCCTCGAGCTTCCCCGCGAAGATGCGCGTGGCGTTCCCGGGCGCGATGTCCAACAGCGGGCTCGCGAGCGTCGCGGACAAGATTCGCTCGTTCCTGGTGGTGATCACGCAGCTGAACGTGGTCATGGCGGTGATCAACTGGGTCGCGTGCATGGCGCTCGGGGTGCCGTTCGCGTTCCTGCTCTCGTTCCTCGTCTTCTTCCTGAACTACATCCCCACCATCGGCTCGATCGCCGCGAGCCTGCTCGTGGTGACGATCACGCTCGTGACGCACGGCTGGGGCGCGGCGATCGCGATGGCCGCGGTGCAGGCGGTGATGGGCGTCGTGGTGGGCAGCGTGCTGCAGCCGAAGATGCTCGGCTCGCGGCTCGGGCTCTCGCCGCTCGTCGTCCTGCTCTCCCTCGTCGTGTGGGGGTACCTGCTCGGCATCGCCGGCATGTTCTTCGCGGTGCCGCTGACGATCATCGTGAAGATCGTGCTCGACTCCACGGACGACCTGCGGTCGCTCTCGGTGCTGCTCGGCGACGCCGCCGGCGCGCGCGAGGCGGAGAAGCGGTGACGCGGTGACGGGCGGCGCGCACGACGCGGCGCTCGCGCCGTGGGAGGCGCTGGCGCGGCCGGACGCGGCGCCGCTCCTCGACGCGCTCCGCGGGACGGGCGACTCCCCGCCGCCGTCGCTCATCGAGCGGCTCCGGCGCGGACACGATCCGGCGACGGTCAACGCGGCGATCTCGCTGAGCGCGGCCCGCACCCGGGCGCGCGCGAAGTTCGGCGCCCGCGCCGAGACGCTCTGGTGCCTGCCGTCCCACGTCGAGATGGCGACCTCTCCCGCGGTCGCGCGACTGAAGGCGATGCGCTTCCGCCGTGCCGGGGCCGGGCGGATCGACGACCTCTGCTGCGGGATCGGCGGCGATCTCCTGGAGCTCGCGCAGGCCTGCGAGGCGACCGGCGCGGATCTCGATCCGGTGGCAGCGTGGATGGCCGCGCGGAAC
>JAIYBS010000008.1 GCA_027488415.1 Planctomycetaceae bacterium
CGCGGCGGGCGGCGGCGCCGGCCTCGGATTCCGCGTGTCCGCGGCGGATGGATCGATCAGCGTGATCAGCGGGGAGACGCTCACCGCCACCGGCGCCTCGGTGACGCTCGGCGCCTGGAACAGCTTCACGATCCTCTGGAACACCGTCACCGAGTCGACGGCCCTCGTCGTCAACGGGGACGTCGTGTTCAGCGGCGTCACCACGGTCACGGGCGACTTCCGCCGCTTCACCATGGTGGCGAGCTCCGGCACCGCCGGAGGCGGCGGCGCGGCGATGTTCGACAATTACTCGATCTCGTCGATCCCGACGCCGGGCGCGGCCATCGCCATGCTCATCGGCATCCCGGCCGCAGCCGGCCGCAGGCGGTCGAGGTAACGCTCGAGCGCGCGAAAGTCGAAGGCCTCGAGCCACTCGCGCGGCGCGGAGGCGTTGAAGCGGCGGATCTGCTCCACCAGCTGGCTCTTGGTCATGCGGTCGGCGATCGAGTCGGACATCGGGAGCCCTCGCGGCGATGGGTCCGGCCTCCTGCCCGTCGTGCGCGCCCCGGACACGGGACGCCGCGGCTCCGCCGCTCCCGGAGGATCGGCAGACCACCGCCCGTCGCTTGAAACAGGGTTCCCCGCGGAGGCAGGCCGTCCGGCCGGGTCAGCGGGCGCGCTTCAGGTCCTCGAGCATCCGCTTGAGGACCCGCACCCGCAGGAGGCTGCGCACGCGGGTGACGAGCTCGAGCTTGTTGACCGGCTTCGTGAGGAAGTCGTCGCAGCCGCACTCGACGGCGCGCTCGAAGTCCCCGACCTCGTGCAGCGCGGTCACCATGATGACCACGGTGTCGCGCAGGTCGGGGTTCTGCTTGATCTTCTGGCAGACCTCGAAGCCCGACATCCGGGGCATCATCACGTCGAGGAGCACGAGGTCCGGCCGGAATCGCTCGGCCTGCGCCATCGCGTCGACGCCGTCGACCGCGGTCGCGATCTCGACCGGGAGCGACTCGAGGTAGGCCTGCACGAGCTCCGTGTTCTGCGCGTTGTCGTCGACCACGAGCACCTTGCAGCCGCGGATGTCGACCTGGCCGGCGCCGTCTTCGAGGGCGAGCGCGATCGTGCTGTCGGTGGGCAGGCTCATGAGGGGCATTCTATCGACCGCACCCGCGCGGCGCGGCTCAGAGCAGCACGCGCGCGAGCACCTCGACCGGGTGCAGCGCATCGCGGCCGGCCCCGTCGTGGATCTGGTGGCGGCAGCTCGTGCCCGGCGCGCAGACCGTGGCCGCCGGACGCGCGCGCACCGCGGGCAGCACCCCCTGCTCCGCGATCCGCATCGAGAGGTCGTAGCGCTCCTCGGTGAACCCGAAGCTTCCGGCCATGCCGCAGCAGCCCGTCTGCAGCACCTCGAGACCCGGCCCGAAGTACCTGCGGAGGATCGCCGCGCTGCTCTCAGCGCCCCAGAGCGCCTTCTGGTGGCAGTGCGCGTGCAGCGCGAGGGAACCGGGCTCGAACGCGGGCTTCGCGGGCCGCGACGGGTGCCCGTCCCAGCGGCGGTCGAGGAACTCCTCGACGAGGAAGCTCCGCGCCGCGAGCTCGCGCAGCCGGGTCCGGTCGACGCCCATCTTCAGCTCGAGCCAGTCATCGCGGATCGCGCTCATGCAGCTCGGCTCGCAGCCGACCACCGCGACGGCGCGCTCGCGCTCGACGACGGCAAGGAGCCCCTCGGCGGTCGCACGGCACTCGCGGCTCGCCTCGGCCAGCATCCCGGTCGAGATGAGCGAGCGGCCGCAGCAGCCGAGCACCGGGAGCACGACGCGGTAGCCGAACGCCTCGAGCACCTCGATCGCGGCCTGCCCGATGCGGGGCTCGTTGTACATCGTGAAGCAGTCGGGGAAGAGCACCACCGCGGGGGCTCCCGCGGGCGCCCTGCTCCCGCGCGCCGCGTACCAGCGGTCGAGCGACGGCGCGTAGACGGGCATGGAGCGGCGTACGTCGATCCCGAGCACCCACGACTGCAGCGCGCGCACGAACGGCAGTCGGTTCGCGAGGTTCGCGAGCGGCGCGAGCCGCGACAGCAGGCGGTTCGTGCCGCGGACGCGGCCGAACGCGCGCGCACGCAGCGGCACGCGGCCGGCGGCGGCGAATCCCTGCGCCGCGTACTCGGCCTTCAGCTTCGAGATGTCGACGTTCGACGGGCACTCGCTCTTGCAGGCCTTGCAGCTCAGGCAGAGGGAGAGGGTCTCCTGCACGCCCGGGTCGTTCCAGTCGGCGTGCCCGCCGGTCCCGAGCTGGCCGGTGATCGCGAGCCGCAGGTGATTTCCCCGCCCGCGCGTCGAGTGGCGCTCATCCATCGTCGCCTGGTACGAGGGGCACATCGTGACGTTGCCCTGCATGCGCCTGCAGAGACCGGCGCCGTTGCACATCTCGACCGCGTGCGCGAAGCCGTCCTCCTGCTCGTAGCTGAAGAACGTCGACGACTCCGACACGTGCGCGGGCCGGCCGCCCGGCGCGATCCGGAGGTCCTCGATCGGCATGTCCGTGCGCGCCACGTCGACCTTGATGCCGGGGTTCATGACGCCGGCCGGGTCCCAGATCGCCTTCACCGCGGCCAGCGCGCGGCAGATCGGCTCGCCGAAGTACCGCAGCTGGAGCGCCGTGCGCGAGCGTCCCGAGCCGTGCTCGCCGCTCAGCGCCCCGACGTAACGGACGACGAGGTCGGTGACCTGCTCGCCGATCTCCACCATGCGCCGCCGGTCGCCCTCGTCGGTGAGCGCGAGCAGCGGCCGGATGTGCAGGCACCCGACGCTCGCGTGCGCGTAGAAGCTCGCCTTCGTCCCGTGCGAGGCAAGGATCGCCTTGAATTCCTTGATGAAGCCGGGGAGCTTCGCCGGGTCGACCGCGGTGTCCTCGACGAAGCCGAGCGGCTTGCGCAGCCCCGGCACGCCGTGCAGGAGCGGCTCGCCCGCCTTGCGCAGGCGCCACGCCTCGGCCATGCGCCGCGCGTCCGTGTACTGCTCCATCGGCTGGCGCGGCAGACGCGCGCGCAGGTCGGCGAGGCTCGCCTCGACCTCGGCGAGCGACTGCCCGAAGTACTCGACGTACATCGCCGCACCGAGCTGCGTGCCCTCGGGCCGCGGCATGAGGTCGACGTACTTCGAGTACTCGCGGTTCTGCCGCGCGAGGTCCACGATCACGTCGTCGATCAGCTCGACCGCGGACGGTCGCGTGGCGATCATCGTGGCGAGCGCCGCGAGCGCGTCATCGACGGTCGCGAAGCCCATGATGGCGAGGCCCTTCGCCTTCGGCGTCGGCACCAGGTGCAGCTCCGCGCCGACGACCGTGCAGAGCGTTCCCTCGGACCCGCACGCCACGTGCGCGAGGTTCACGCGGTCGAACGTGCCCGGCGTCGAGCGCTCGAGGCCGTCGAGGAAGAGGTCGAGGTTGTACCCGTCGACGTGGCGGAGGATCTTCGGGAAGCGCGCACGGACCTCGTCGCGCATCGGAACCAGCAGGTCGCGCATGCGCTCCGCGATGGCGCGCTGCAGCGGGTCACGCTCGCAGGAGCCCTCCTCGAGCCGGTGCACCTCGCCGTCGGAGAGCACGGCGTCGACGCCGAGCAGGTTCTCGACCGTGCGGCCGAACATGATGCTGTGCATGCCGGCCGAGTTGTTTCCGATGGCACCGCCGACCGAGTTGTGGCTCGAGGTCGCCGGGTCCGGCGCGAACATCAGCCCGTGCGGCGCGAGGTCGATGTTGAGCCGGTCGATCACCGTCCCCGGCTCGACGCGGCAGCGGGCGCGCGCGGCATCGACCGACAGCAGGCCGCGGCAGTGCGCGCCGAGGTCGAGCACCACCGCGAGGTTCACCGCCTGACCGTTCAGGCTCGTCCCGCCGCCGCGCGGCAGGAGCGGCACGCCCCGTCGGACGCACCACGACGCGACGCGGACGGCCTCGTCGAGGTCGCGCGGCACGACCACCAGGATCGGGTCGACCTGGTACATGCTCGCGTCGGTCGCGTAGAGGAGCCGCTCGCCGCGGGAGGTGCGGACGTCGGCGCACCCGAGGCCCGCAAGCTCGGCCGCGAGCGCGGCCCGGGCCGACTCGGTCGCCGCCGCGGATCCTGCCTGCGGGAGCGAGATCACTTGCCGGTCCCGAGGGCCTTCGTGACCTCGCCGCGCAGCTTGGCGACGAGGTCCTGGGCGAAGCCCATGTGCGAGGAGACGAGCTGCCCGTCGGGACCGATGACGATCGTCGCGGGGATGCCGTCGAAGCCGTACTGCGAGATCAGCTTCGCGTCGCGGTCGAGGAGGACCGGGAGCGAGAGCTTCAGCTTGTCCCAGGTGTCGCGGACCTTGCCCACGACCTCCTCGGGCTTGCACTGCTCCCAGACGTTCACCGCGAAGACCGCGACCTTGTCGTTGCCCTTCATCTCGTCCGCGAACTGCTGCAGGAGCGGGAGCCCGCGGCGGCACGGGCCGCACCAGCTCGCCCAGAAGTCGATCACGACGACCTTCCCCTTCATGGCGCCGATGTCGACCGGCTTGCCCTCGAGGTCGGTGAGCACCGCGACCGGGGCCGCGGCGCCGGCGGCGACCGTCGCGTTCGGGGCGGGCGCCGTGTCGGCGAACATCTCCTCGAGGGATGCCACGGCGCGGCGCTTGCCTGCGTCGAAGGCGATCGGCGCGGCGAGCGGCGCCGCGCTCGGGTTCGTCGAGATCTCGAAGCCGATCTTGACGCCCTCGGGGAGGCCTGCCGGGGTCAGCATCGTGGTGACGCGGCGGACGAATCCGGAGGCGGGATCGATCGCGACGACGCTCTCGGAGTCACGGCCGACGAGGAGCACCTCGGTCCTGCCGCCGGCCGTTCGCGAGCCCTTCACTTCCTGCCCGGGCGAGGCCGCGCCCGCGAACGCGTCGACGAGCTTCATGCCCGGAAGCGGCTGCCGAAGCGCAAGGTCCGGAACGGGCAGCGAGAACGCGCCCATCATCGCGACCATCGAGGCGTGCCCGCTTCCCTCGACCTTGCGGGTGAGGTAGCGGTCCTCGGGCTGGTCCGGCACGAAGTGCACGGCGCCGCCCGCGCAGACGGCCTGCATGCTGCCGAGGTCGACGAGGAAGTCGTTGCCCTCGCCGAAGCGCATGTCGATCACCTCGTTCTGCTCGCCGTCGGGCAGGTGGATCTTCACCTCCGCGCGGTCGGAGAGCTGCTTCGCCTCCCGGTATGCCTTGGCGGCGGACTCGAGCGCGGCCGTGCCCTTCGCCACCGCGTCGGCCGAGCGGTCGGCGTCGGTCCATCCTTCCGAGGGAGCGCGCAGCCCGTTCGCCTTGAGCGACGGCTGGCCGGTGGTCGCGTCGACCGTGCCCCGGAGCGGGCTCGGCGCCGGCGACTGTGCGACGGTGGCGGCGGGAAGCGCGAGGGCGAGCCCCGCGATGCAGGCGATGAGGGCGATGCGCATGGGTCAGTCGAAGTGTATGCCGCCGACGGCCCGGGCCGCGACCTCGGGCGCGATCTCCGCCAGCGGGTCGAGGACGAATCGGCGCTCGTGCATGCGCGGGTGCGGCACCTGCAGGCCGGGCACGTCGATCGACCGCCCGCCCGGCGTCGCCGGCCCCCACGCCAGGAGGTCGAGATCGAGCGTCCGCGGGCCGAAGCGGACCTCGGCGGCACGGTCGCGGCCGCGCGCGCGCTCGATGTCGAGGAGCGTCGCGAGCAGCTGGCGCGCGCTGAGGCTCGTCGCGAGCTCAGCCACGGCATTGAGGTATGGCCCCTGCCCCGGCGGCCCGACCGGGTCGGTCTCGTGCACCGTCGAGCGCCGCACCACGCGGATGCCCGGACTGCGGTCAAGCGCCGCGAGCGCATGCGCGACGTGCGACGCACGGTCGCCGAGGTTCGAGCCGATCGCCACGAACGCGACGACGGTCGAGTCGGGCACGAGGTCCGGGTCGATGGGCGTCCGCTCGCTCATGAGCGCTCCCCGAGGCGCTCCCCAGGGCGCTCCCAGAGGATCGGTGCGTCAACGCCGAGCAG
>JAIYBS010000192.1 GCA_027488415.1 Planctomycetaceae bacterium
CTGGCTCGACCTCGTGCGCTACGCCGACACCAACGGCTTCGAGCGCGACAGCGAGAAGACCGCCGCGTGGAAGTACCGCGACTGGGTCGTCCGCGCCTTCAACGAGGACAAGCCGTACGACCGCTTCGTCATCGAGCAGCTCGCGGGCGACGAGCTCGCGGACCGCGACTACTCCACGCTCGTCGCCACCGGCTACTACCGCCTCGGCATGTGGGACGACGAGGTGCCCGACCTCAAGCAGGCCGTCGCCGACGACATGGACGGCATCGTCGACGTCACCGCGCGCACGTTCCTCGGGCTCGGCCTCGGCTGCGCGCGCTGCCACGACCACAAGGGCGACCCGGTCGCGCAGCGCGACTACTACCGATTCGCCGCGTTCTTCGCGGGCGTGAAGCCGTACAAGTCGAGCCCGTTCAACTCGATCGACGCCGAGAGCGTGCTGCGCATGGTGCGAACCGACTTCGGCAAGGCGGATCCCGAGACCGAGCGCGCGGCGTACGTCGCGCGGCGTGATTCGCTGGTGCGCGAGATCGACGCCATCGAGCGCGGCGCGGCCGCCGGAGCGGACGCGCCCGCGGGCGGATTCGTCGACCGCGCGCCCGCCCGGGGCCTGGTCGCGCACTACGCCTTCGAGGACGCGAAGTCCGCGGAGGCGCGCAACTCGGTCGCGGGTTCGCCGGCCGGGCACGCGCACGTGCGCGACGCGGGCTTCGGCGCGGACGGCCGCATCGGCAAGGCGTTCGCGTTCGACGCGGGCGACGACCGCGTCACGATCGACCGCCCCGTGCAGGACAGCTTCACCGCGAGCTTCTGGTTCCGCACCACCGACGTCGGCGGCGGCAGCGAGTCCGACCGTCGCTGGTTCCTCGGCAAGGGCCTCGTCGACGGCGAGGTGCCGGGCATCGTGCGCGACTGGGGCATCGCGCTCGTCGCGAACGGCTTCGTGAGCGCGGGCACGGGCGATCCCGAGACGTTCGTCTCGAGCGGCCCCGGCTTCAACGACGGCAACTGGCACCACGTCGCGTTCACGCGCGATCGCGGCACGGGCCGGATCGCGCTGTGGGTCGACGGCGTGCGCGAGGGCGAGGCGACGGGCAGCAAGGCACGCCTCGATACGCCGAAGGTGATCGCCGTGGGCACGCTGCAGCCAGACATCCACCCGTTCTCGGGGACGATCGACGAACTCCGCTTCTACGACCGCGCGCTGGAAGAGGGCGAGATCCGCGCGATGGCGACGGGCCTCATGGGCGATTCCGAGGGCGAGCGCCTCGTCGCGTCCCGCCCGGTCGACGAGGTCGCGCGCTGGCGCGAGATGCGCGCGCAGCTCGTCGCGATGCGGCCGCCCGCGTGGGAGGGCGAGACCGTGCTCGCGGTGCGCGAGGGCGACGCGCCGCGCGAGACGCACGTGATGCTGCGCGGCAGCCCGCACGCGCTCGGCGAGCAGGTCGAGCCCGGCGTGCCGACGGTCGCCGCGCGGTTCGAGCCGGTGCCTCCGGCGGCTCGGCCGCACGGGGAGTCGAGCGGACGGCGCCTCGCGCTCGCGGAGTGGATCGCCGACGAGCGCAACGCGCTCACGCTACGGACGCTCGCGAACAGGCTCTGGCAGCACCACTTCGGCATCGGCATCTGCCCCACGTCGAACGACCTCGGGAAGCTCGGCGAGCAGCCGACGAACTCGGCGCTCCTCGACTGGCTGGCGTCGCAGGTGCCGGCGAACGGCTGGAGCCTGAAGGCGATGCACCGGCTGATCATGAACAGCGCGGCGTACCGCATGTCGAGCGTGCCGACGCCGAGCGCGCTGGCGAAGGACGCGCCGAACGAGCTGCTCTCGCGCTTTCGGCTGCGGCGCCTGGGCGCCGAGGAGATCCGCGACGCGATGCTCGCCGCGGCGGGAACGATTAGCGACCACCGCGGCGGGCCGGGCGTGCGGCCGCCGATGCCCGAGGAGGTGCTCGCCACCAGCAGCCGCCCCGAGGAGGCGTGGCCGCTCACGCCCGAGGAGACGTGGACGCGGCGCACGCTCTACGTGCAGCTGAAGCGGTCGCTGCAGCACCCGCTCCTGAGCGTCTTCGACATGGCGGACGTCGACAGCCCCTGCCCCGTCCGCTTCGCGACCGTGCAGCCGACGCAGGCGCTGAGCATGTTCAACGGCGCGCTGACGAACTCGATGGCGCTCGACCTCGCGCGGCGCGTGATGCGCGATCGCCCCGACGACGTGCGCGCGCAGCTGGCGTGGGCGCGCGAGCTGACGTCGGGGCGCGCGGCCCCCGCGCGCGACCTCGAAGAGGCGGAGGCGTTCGTGGCCGAGCTCCGCACGCGTGACGGGATGGACGCGGAGCAGGCGATGCAGGCCTACTGCCTCGTGCTACTCAACCTCAACGACTTCCTCTCGGTGGACTGACGAAAGGCGACCGATGACCGAGATCCCGAACGCACCGCGCAACACCTTCTGCGGCCAGACCAGGCGCGAGTTCTTCTGGGAGGCGGGCGGCGCGTTCACGGGCGTCGCGCTCGCTGGCATGCTGCTGAAGGACGGATTCCTCGCGCGGCAGGCGCTCGCGGCCGACGGCGTCACGCCGCTGCCGGCACCCGCGCCGAACCCGCTGCTGCCGAAGTCGCCCGCCCTGCCCGGCAAGGCGAAGAGCGTCATCTTCCTCTTCATGTACGGCGGGCCGAGCCACGTCGACACCTTCGACTACAAGCCCGAGCTCTACAAGTTTGACGGCAAGACCATCAAGGTGAAGACCAAGGGCCGAGGCGGCGACCGCAACGAGGGTCGCGTGGTCGGGCCGAAGTGGAACTTCCGGCAGCACGGCCAGTGCGGCGCGTGGGTGAGCGACCTGTTCCCGCACGTCGCCACGTGCGTCGACGACATCGCGTTCGTGAAGAGCATGTACGCGGAGAGCCCGATCCACGGCAGCGCGATGCTGATGATGAACAGCGGCAAGCTGCTCGGCGGCGCGCCGGCGCTCGGCAGCTGGGTGAACTACGGGCTCGGCACGGTGAACCAGAACCTGCCTGGGTTCGTCGTGATGCTCGACTCGACCGGCGGTCCGATCAGCGGCGCGAAGAACTGGAGCTCGGGCTACATGCCCGCGATCTACCAGGGCACCGTGCTGCGCGGCGAGGGTCCGCCGATCCTCGACCTCGCGAATCCCGCGGGACGGAGCGACGACCTGCAGCGGCGCATGCTCGACCGGCTCAAGGCATGGAACACTCGCCACGCGCTCGAGCGGAGCGGCAACCCGGACCTCGAGAGCCGGATCGAGAGCTACGAGCTCGCGTACCGCATGCAGAGCACCGCGCCTGAGGCGGTCGAGGTGGAGTCCGAGGGCGCCAAGACCAAGGAGCTCTACGGCATCGACGACCCGCGCACCGAGGAATTCGGGCGCAAGTGCCTGCTCGCGCGGCGGCTGGTCGAGCGCGGCGTGCGCTTCGTGCAGGTGTATTCGGGCGGTTCGCACAACGACGCGAACTGGGACGCCCACGGCGACCTGAAGAAGAACCACGACTACCACGCCGGGCGCACGGACAAGCCGATCGCCGGGCTGCTGAAGGACCTGAAGCAGCGCGGCCTGCTCGACGAGACGCTCGTGGTGTGGGGCGGCGAGTTCGGCCGCCAGCCGACGGCGGAGTACGCCGAGGGCACGGGCCGCGACCACAACTCCTACGGATTCACGATGTGGATGGCGGGCGGCGGCATCAAGGGCGGCGTGACCGTCGGCGAGACCGACGAGCTCGGCTCGACCGGCGTCGGCGACCGGTACCACGTGAAGCACCTGCACGCGACCATCCTGCAGTGCCTCGGCCTCGACCCGAACGCGCTCACGTACTTCTACGCGGGCCTCGACCAGAAGCTCGTCGGCGTCGAGGGCGCGCAGCCGATCCGCGGCGTGCTGGCCTAAATCCGTACCCGGTTAAGTATGCACCAATTACTTCTCTGCAGAACACCGGCTCCTCGACGTCTCCGGAGAAGTAATTGGTGCATACTTAACCGGGTACGGATTTCA
>JAIYBS010000069.1 GCA_027488415.1 Planctomycetaceae bacterium
ACCCCGCGAACATGTTCATCTTCTGGGACTGGGTCGGCGGCCGGTACTCGATGGACAGCGCCATCGGCCTCTCCACCATGGTGGCCATCGGTCCGTCGGCCTTCCGAGAGATGCTCGACGGCTTCCGCGAGATGGACGTCCACTTCCTCGAGGCGCCGCCGGAGCGGAACCTGCCCGTGCTGCTCGGGCTCCTCCAGGTCTGGAACACCGACTACCTCGGCTTCGGCGCCCACGCCGTGCTGCCCTACTGCCAGCACCTCAGCCGCTTCGCCGCGTACCTGCAGCAGCTCGAGATGGAGTCGAACGGCAAGCGCACGCAGCTCGACGGCACGCCCGTCGCGTGGACCACCTGCCCCGTCCTCTGGGGAGAGCCCGGCACCAACGGGCAGCACGCCTTCTTCCAGATGCTCCACCAGGGCAACATCACGGTGCCCGCGGACGTCATCGCCTTCGCCGAGCCGAACGTCGACTCCGAGGGGATGCACGACATGCTGTTCGCCAACGCGATCGCGCAGGCGCGCGTGATGTGCTTCGGCCAGTCGGCCGATGAGCTTCGCGCTCTCGGCACGCCGGAGCATCTGGTCGAGCACAAGGTGATGCCGGGCAACCGCCCGACGACCTTCCTGCTCTGCCGCCGCCGCACGCCGCGCGCCCTCGGGCGCCTGGTGGCGCTCTACGAGCACGCGACCTTCACGGCGGGCGCGCTGTGGAACGTCAACAGCTTCGACCAGTGGGGCGTCGAGCTCGGCAAGAAGGTGTGCGGCACGCTGCTGCCGATGCTCAGCGGGCCGGCGGTCGCCGGTCCGGACGCGAGCACCGACGCGCTCATCCGCCGCTACCGCGCCTGGCGCGGGCGCTGACGCCCGCCCGCCCGATCCCCGACCGCCCGATCACGGCCGCGCGTTCGGCGGCGGCGAGACCTCGTTGCTGTTCTGCGGCACCGTCACCGGCGGTGGCTGCACCGCGTTCCGGTTCGGCGGACGATCGACGGGCGCGCGGCGGACCGCGTTCGCGTCGTTCGAGCCCGACTCGAAGCTGCGCTGCTGCTGCGGCGCGGCGTACGGCGATCCGCCGTAGGCGCCGCCGTGCATCAGCGCCTGCTCGCGCTGGTGCTGCGCCGCGAGCTCCGAGTTGTCCTTCGCGTGCCAGTCGGGCGCGTTGTCCATGCTCCAGCCGCTGACGGGCGGCGAGTACGGGTCGTAGCTCTGCAGCAGCGCGACCCGCTGCGCCTCGCCGTTTCGGTAGATCGAGAGGAGCTGCTGCTGCCTCGCCTCCGCCTGCTGCTCCGTGCAGCCCTGAGATGGCGGGACCGGGCGCCAGGTCGGCGGCAGCGGCGGCTTCGGCGCGCTCGGCGGCGGCGGCGCGTGGGGCGGCGTCGGCGGCGCGATCTTGAACTGGTTGCCCGCCCCGCCAGCGGCCTGCGCGGCGCCCGTGAGGACCGGCGCGTAGGCGAGGATCGTCCCGCGCGTGTCGCCGCGCGTCACGCCGAGCGGCGTCATCGAGAAGGTCACGGGCTGCGCGGGATCGCTGCTCCCGGAGATCGCGAGCACCATGTCCTTCGGCAGGCTGTAGTCGCTGACGCCGCTGAACACCGTGTGCTGCTCGAGGTGCGGCATCAGGTTCGCGTTGCGCGCGCTGGGCACGGCCCACTGCCACACGTTCGAGGTCAGGAGCGACGGCTGCGGCACGATCGTCCACATCCACGGCTCGTTCTTCACGTGGCCGTTCTGGATCGCCTGCGGCCCGGGTCCGCTCGGCGGCATCGGCGTCCACGCGACGTAGCCCTCGCCGTAGGCCCAGTTCACGTAGCCCGGCCCCCACGTCTTGTCCGGGATCCAGACCCATCCGCGGCTGTTCCCCCACCACGCCCAGCGGCCGTAGTGGTAGACGGCCCAGCCGAAGGGCTCGTAGCTCTGCCAGTACATGCCGAAGCCCTCGGCGACGAGCCACTGCCCCTGCGCGTACGGGCGCCAGCCGGGCAGCACGCCGCGCGGCTGCCACACCCAGCCCCAGTGCGGGTCGGAGGTCCAGGTGCCGTAGTTGCTCAGGTCCTCCATGAACTGCTGCACGGTGATCGAGGTGGCGACGCCGATCGCTCCCTGCGCATGCGCGGCGCGTCCCGCGGCGAGCGGCAGCGCCACGGCGAGCGCGGCGAGCGACATCCGGAGCACCTTCAGGAGCGCGCGTTCGGTTCGGATCATGCGGAAATCGTAACGCGACTACGCGGAGCGCCGGAGGCGGGCGACGCACGCCGCGACCTCCTCGGCGGCGATCCGCAGCTCTTCCTCGGTCGTCGTCCGCGCGATGCTGAACCGGACGCTCCCGTGCGCGATCCGCGGCGGCACGCCCATCGCAAGGAGGACGGGCGACGGGTCGAGCGAGCCGCTCGAGCAGGCAGCGCCGGCGCTGGCCGCGACGCCGCGCTCCGAGAGAAGGAGGAGGAGCGCCTCGGCCTCCAGCCCCGGGAACCCGATGTTCGAGGTGTTCCAGAGCCGCAGCGCGGAACCGCCGTTCACGACCGCGTCGGGGACTGCGGCGAGTACGGCGCGCTCGAAGTCGTCGCGCATCGCCGCGCCCCGCTCGCGGCCCGCGGGATCCGCGAGCCACGCGACCGCGGCGTCCGCCGCGACGCCCGTACCGACGATCCCGGCGACGTTCTCGGTGCCGCCGCGGCGGTCGCGTTCCTGCGGACCGCCGATCACCTGCGGCAGGACCCGCGCGCCGCCGCGCACCCAGAGGACTCCGACGCCCTTCGGGCCGTGGAACTTGTGGGCCGACGCGGTGACGAGGTCGACGGGCAGGTTCGCGACGTCGGTCGGCATCCGCCCGACCCACTGCGTGGCATCGCAGTGGAACCGCACGCCGCGGGCCCGGCACCGCTCGCCGATCGAGTGCACCGGCTGCAGCACGCCCGTCTCGTTGTTCGCCCACATCACGCTCACGAGCGCCACATCGCCCGCGTGCGCGTCAAGCGCGGCGTCGAGCGCGGCGAGGTCGACGACGCCGTCGGCCCCCGCGGGCACCCACGCGACCCGCGCGCGCCCGCGCGCCTCGAGCGCCTCGCACGCCTCGCGGACGGCACTGTGCTCGGTGCGCATCGTGACGAGCGTGCGCGGCCCGGAGAGCGCGTCGAGGGTCCCCGCGATCGCGAGCGACGCGCTCTCGGTTCCGCCGCCGGTGACGACCACCTCGCGCGGCTGCGCGCCGAGGAGCCGAGCGACCGACTCGCGGGCGAGCTCCACCGAGTGACGCGCGTCGATCCCGGCGCGGTGCACGCTCGAGGGATTGCCCCACCCGTGCTCCAGCGCGCCGGCCATCGCTGCCACTACCTCCGGGAGCGGCCGGGTCGTCGCGTTGCAGTCGAGGTACGCGCGCATCGGCGACACGGTAGCACCCGGCCCCGCGGCGCGGCCGCGCCAAAAGCGACACGGGCCCCCGGTTCACGGGAGCCCGCGCAATGCGGATGAGAGGACTTGAACCTCCACGGGTTTAACCCCACTAGTACCTGAAACTAGCGCGTCTGCCAATTTCGCCACATCCGCAATCAGGGGTCGGACAGTATAGCGCACCGGGATCGGCGGCGGAAGTGCCCGCCTGCCCCGACCATTAGGATGTGCGCGTGGCCTACCGCCCGCCCTTCGTCGATCCCGCGTTCAAGATGGTCGAGGCGCCCCACCCGGCGACCATCGACGAGGAGATCCTCGCCCGCGACTGCGAGATCCTCACCGGTCGCGTCGGCGGACCGGGCGGGCAGCACCGCAACCGCGTCGACACCGCCGTGTGGGTGATGCACACGCCGACCGGCATCGAGGCGCAGGCGAGCGAGCGCCGGAGCCAGATCGAGAACAAGCGCATGGCGATGCGCCGGCTGCGCCGCAAGCTCGCGTCGCACGTCCGGACGCTCGCCTCGCGCGACACGCACGTGTGCAGCGAGCTCTGGACTCGCCGACGCCAGGGCAACAAGATGACGGTCAATCCGGAGCACGAGGACTACCCCGGCCTGCTCGCCGAGGCCCTCGACCTCGTGGTCGCCCGCCGGTACGACCTCGCCGGCGCCGCCGCGCTCCTCGGGATCACCATGAGCCAGCTCAGCCGGCTCATCAACCACGACAAGGGCGCGTTCGCCAAGGTCAACAAGGGACGCGAGGCGTGCGGCCTCCCGCCCCTCCGGAAGTAGGCTCGACGCATGGTCTCTCCCGCCGACGGCACCGCAGGCGCGCTCGCAGGCACGATCAGGGAACTGGTCGCGGCGGAGCTCCCGCGCCTCGTCGCGCTGCGGCGCGACCTGCACATGCACCCCGAGATCGGCTACGAGGAGGTCCGCACCAGCGGCGTCGTCGTCCGCGAGCTCGCGGCCGCCGGCATCGCGCATGTCGCGGGCCTCGCGCGCGGCACGGGCGTGCTCGCGCACCTGCCGGGCCGCGGCGCTCGCGCGGTCGGGCTTCGCGCCGACATGGACGCGCTGCCGATCCTCGAGCGCGGCGACCGACCATGGGCCTCGCGGACGCCCGGGCGGATGCACGCCTGCGGTCACGACGGCCACACGACGATCCTCCTCGGAGCCGCCGCGGTGCTCGCGAAGCTCGCGTCGCACGGCGCGCTCCCGCGGCCCGTGACGCTCGTCTTCCAGCCGGCCGAGGAAGGCGGCGCGGGCGGCCGCCGGATGGTCGAGGAAGGCGCGCTCGACGGCTCGCGCCTCGGACCCGCGGTCGAGGAGATCTACGCGCTCCACGGCTGGCCGGAGCTCCCGCTCGGGACCGTCGCCACCCGGCGCGGCGCGGTCATGGCCGCGAGCGACCGGTTCGAGATCCACGTGCAGGGCCAGGGCTCGCACGCGGCGTGGCCGCACCGCTCCGCGGACCCGGTCGTGTGCGCCGCCGCGATCGTGACGGCGCTCCAGACGATCGTCTCGCGGAACGTCGACCCGCTCGACGCAGCGGTGGTCAGCGTCACCGTGATCGAGTCGGGAAGCGCGTTCAACGTGATCCCCGACCGCGCGGTCATCAAGGGCACGTACCGCTCGCTGAGCGAGGACACGCGCTGCATGATCGAGCGACGGCTGCGCGAGGTCGCCGAGGGGACCGCGGCGGCGCACGGATGCACGGCGCGCTGCGACGCGCTCCGCGGATATCCCGTGACGGTCAACGACGACGGCGCGGTCGCGCGCTTCGAGTCCGTGGCGCGCGGAACGCTCGGCGACGCACGCGTGGCGACGCTCGCGGCGCCGGTCATGGGCGGCGAGGACTTCGCCTTCTACGGCGCCCATGTCCCGTCCTGCTACTGGGCACTCGGGCTCGCCCCGGGCGGCGCGCCCTTCCCCCCGCTGCACGCGCCCGACTTCGACTTCAACGACGATGCCATCGGCATCGGCGTGGAGCTGATGTGCCGGCTCGCGGTCCGGGAAGCCTGACCCCGGGGCCAGCGGCCCCCTGACCCAACTTCGCCGCCCGATCCGGGCGGAATTCCCGGCACCCGCCCGGCGATGGGCTACCTTTGGGTCATGCGCCATGCCGTGCCCGCCTTCGCCAGCCTGATCCTCGCCTGCGCCGCCCACGCCCAGCTGCCACAGGCGAACCTGCCCGCGCCCCTGCGCGCCGCGCCTGCGGAGTCGCTCCCTGCGCACCTGCGTTCGTCGGTGGTCGCGCTCCAGAGCGACGCCAAGGTCTGGCAGGCAATGTCGTTCCAGTCGAACGTCCGGCTCGAGGGCCTGCAGGTCACGCCGTCGCGCACCGCGACGCTCCTCCTCCACCGCGTCGACCCGTTCTCGGCGGACGCCCGCATCGTCGCCTCGCGCGTCGCCGCGGACGGATCGCTCGAGGAGCGCGAGCTCGCGCGTCCCGACGGCCAGTGGTGGTGCGGCGTGGTCGAGGGCGCGGAGCGCTCGAAGGTGATGCTCTCGACGAGCGCCGCGGGCGTCCTCGGCTTCGTGCAGGACGAGCACGGCACGGTGGTCATCGCGAGCGACCGGCCGGGCGGCGGCGGACCGGTCGTCTCCTACG
>JAIYBS010000284.1 GCA_027488415.1 Planctomycetaceae bacterium
CGATACTTCGGAATCGATCCCTCGGAGTGACGAACCCATGATGAAGCACCCGCCCCACGAGCATCCGTCCAGCGCGATCAACTTCGACCACCCGCCGGCGGAGCCGTTCGAGGTGTTCCGGAAGTGGTTCGAGGCGGCGCACGAGGCGACAACCGTCCCGAACCCGAACGCGATGAGCGTCGCGACGATCGACCCGGACGGCAGGCCGAGCGTGCGCGTGGTGCTCTGCCGCGGGTTCGACTCGCGCGGCATCGTCTTCTACACCAACCGCGAGAGCCGCAAGGGCGAGGCGCTGCGCGTGCACCCGCGCGCGTGCGCGAACTTCCACTGGGACCAGCTCGACCGGCAGGTGCGCATCGAGGGAACGGTGACGCACACGAGCGAGGACGAGAGCGACGCGTACTGGAACAGCCGGCCGCGCGAGAACCGCATCAACGCGTGCGCGAGCCAGCAGAGCCGGCCGGTCGGGACGCGCGCCGCGCTCGAGGACGCCGTTCGCGAGCTCGAGGAGCGGTTCGCCGGCCGCGACGTGCCCCGCCCCTCGCACTGGGGCGGCTTCCGCATCGCGCCCGAGCGCATCGAGTTCTGGCAGGGACACAAGCACCGCCTGCACGACCGCATGGTCTACCTGCGCCAGGCGGACGGGTCGTACTCGGTGACGAGGCTGTGTCCCTGAGGCGAGCGCGATGGATTTTCGGCCGAGTCCGGTTCCCGATGCACGGCCGCCCGCGGCGGAGGACGTGGTGCGATGGATCGTGGTCCCTGCGTGGCGGTGGCGGGCCTGGGTGCACCCGATCGCGTGGATCAGCACGATCTCGATGGTGGTCGCGTCGGTGCTGCTGGTCGCGGCCTGCGGCGGAGCGATCGCCGCGGTGCACTTCGCCGTCGGGGCGACCGATGCGTCGACGGAGGGCTGGCAATGGCGGATGGCGGGCGCGATCGCGGTCGACGTGCTGCTGCTCGCGGCGGCAGCGGCAGCGATCGCGTTCCTCGTCCGGCGCCTCAACGGAATGACCGCGCGCGCGCTCGTCGCGTCGGTGCAGGCCGCCGACCCGGCGGCAGGCCTCATCCGGGCAGACATGCTGGAGGCGGGCCCGCCGCGCGAGGGCTGGGGCCGGGCGCGCACGTCGCGCTGGCTGGACGAGGTGACGAAGACATCCGGGGTGCGCGTGTTCGTGTCGGCGTCGCTCGCCCCGCGGGTCGAGCACTACGAACGCACCGACCGCGCCGTGGAGCCCGAGCGGATCGGCGGCGCGACGGCCAACGGCGATGCGGCGGCGATCATGGTCTCGCTCGGCCTCGGCACCTTCCTCGCATGGTCGGGAGGGCGCATCACGCTCGTCTCGGGGATCCTGTTCGCATCGGCCGTGTTCGTCCTCGTGCGGATGGCGAGGCGCCGGACCCTCTTCGCGCCGGTCGTGGCCGGACAGGGATGGATCGAGCACGGCACCGCACGGTGGACGGCCGCGGACAGCGTCCTGACCGCGAGCGGAGGCGCGAAGGCGCGGGTGACGATCATCGGCCCGCCGGGCGTGCTGACGCTGCGCCTGCGCTCGGCGCGGCACGCCGACCTCGAGGCGCTCTGGATGCGCTGGCTGCACCCCGCGCCGGACCTGCGGCAGCGGGCGTTCGACGCGTGAGGCGGAGAAATCCGTTCCTGGTAATGGTGGCACCAATTTCCCGCGCCGAGGTCAGCGTCGCGCCGGCGCCCGAGGAAATTGGTGCCACCATTACCAGGAACGGATTTCGCGCTCGCTTACGCCGCCTCGGCCTTCGTTCCCGCGACGCCGTCCGGCGTCACCAGGAAGAGGTCGGCGCAGATCGGGTACGGGAGCCGGTGGTACTCCTGCTCCGCGCGCGCGCGCAGGCGCGACACGAACGGCTCGGGGTCGCCGGTCATCGCGAGGAACATGTCCCGCGCGGGTGCCGCGACGTAGAAGGTCTTGCCGAGCTGCGCCGAGAGGCGCGAGTGCAGGTCGCCGAGCAGGAGCCGCGCGGCGTCGTAGCCGTCGTGCATGCTGATGATCGCGGCACGCCCGCCCTCGTTCGAGCGGACGACCTGCACGTCGAGGTTCGGCGCGTAGCGATCGAGGTTCTCGCGAGCGATCTCCTCGAGATCCTCCGCGTTCACGCCCCAGCGCACCATCTGCTCGGTGCTGATCGACACGGTGTAGTGCGGCATGTCCATCACGAACACGATCACCGTGTCGTTCACCCAGGGAACGTGCGCGACCTGCTCGCGGTCGAGCGTCTGGAAGATGTTCGCCGGCTGGATGCGCGGCATGATGCGCGGCTTCGCGACCGCGAAGGGGATGTCGAGCGAGCTCATCTGGTCGCCCTCGAGCACGCGGTCGACGTGGTGCTCGACGGTCTCGAGCCACGATTCCGGCGCACGCTGCACGGTCCGCCACAGGTTCTCGAGGCCGAGGTGCCGGCCGTCGATCGTCAGGACGAGCGTCGCGGCGAGCTCCACCTTCCGGGACGGGTGGCGACGCCGGACCATGTCGGCCACGGCTGCGCTGAACTGCTCGGGGGTTTCGGGAATGCTCGGCATGGCTCGGATCGCTCCTGGGACGGATGGGACGGTCACGGCCGGACGTTCGGCGGCGCGGGACGGGCAGACCTTCGGATACGGGACGCCGCCTGCGAAATCGGAATCCCGTAAATTCAAGTTTCCGGCGTCGGACTGCGCAGCCTGCGCGGTCGCCCCGCCCGGCACTCCTGCACCCGACGGTCCGAAAGGTCAATAAGACACGATGCACCAGGTCCTCTCCGACTTCTTCGCCGCCCCGGACCGCCAGCTGCTCGTGATCGCGGGACCGTGCATCCTCGAGGAGCAGTCGACGAACGAGCTCATCGGCCGCACCGTGCAGGACGCATGCCGCGCGCTCGGGCTTCCCTTCGTCTTCAAGGCGAGCTTCGACAAGGCGAATCGCTCGAGCATCCACGGCCACCGAGGCCCGGGGATCGAGCGCGGTCTCGCAGAGCTCGCACGGCTGCGCGAGCTCCTCGGCGCGCCAGTCACGACGGACATCCACGCACCCGAGCAGGCCGCGCCCGCGGCGAAGGTCGTCGACCTCCTGCAGATCCCCGCGTTCCTCTGCCGCCAGACCGACCTCCTCGCCGCGGCCGCCGCGACCGGACGACCGGTGAACGTCAAGAAGGGCCAGTTCATGTCGCCCGAGGAGATGCGGAACGTCCTCGCGAAGCTCGACGAGGGCGGCTGCAGGCACCGCATGCTCACCGAGCGCGGGACATTCTTCGGCTACAACCGCCTCGTCACCGACTTCATCGGACTCGGCGACATGATGGCGCTCGGCGCCCCGGTCTGCTTCGACGCGACGCACAGCACGCAGCTCCCCGGCGGCGCGGGCACCGCCACGAGCGGCCGCCCGGACCGCTGCGCCCTGCTGGCGCGCGCGGCCATCGCCGCCGGCGTGCAGGCGGTGTTCCTCGAGTGCCACCCCGAGCCGAGCAAGTCGCGCAGCGACGCGGGCACGGTGCAGCCGCTCGACGAGGTGCCGGCGCTCCTGGCGCGATTGAAGGCGGTCCGCGGCGCACTCGCCGTCTAGACTGCGCCCCATGGCTGCGCCGTTCCGTCCCTGCGACCACTGCCCGAAGCCGGCGGTGGTCCACAACACGGTGATCGTCGACGGGAAGGTCACGGAGCTCCACCTCTGCGAGGAGCACGCGGCCGCCGCCGGCATCCAGCTCCCCGGCCACGCACCCATCCACCAGCTGCTCGGGCAGCTCGCGCAGGTCGGCGCCGTGCGTCCCCGAGGCCCCGCGTGCCCGGAGTGCGGCCACACGTTCAACGACTTCAAGTCGACCGGACTGCTCGGCTGCGCGGCCTGCTACCAGGCGTTCACGTCGACGGTCGCGCCGGTGATCGAGCGCGCGCAGGGCGGAGCGACGGAGCACGTCGGCCGGACGCCAGCCCGCTCGGACGACTCGCGGCAGCGTGCCGCGCTCCTGCAGCAGCTGGTGCGCGAGCTCGAGCAGGCGGTCGCGGCGGAGCAGTACGAGCGCGCGGCGCAGCTGCGCGACCGGATCCAGGAGCTTCGCCCCGCTGCCCCGGGCGCGGAGGGCGTGCGATGACGGACGCGACCGCCGGCGACCGCGACGTCGTGATGAGCTGCCGCGTGCGGCTCGCCCGAAACGTCGCGGGATTCCCCTTCGTCGGGCGCGCGACCCATCCGCAGCGGCGGGAGGTACTCGAGACCATCCGCGCGGCCGCCGGCAACGACGAGGCATCGATCGGCCTCGCGGGAGGGCGCGTCGGCGCCGACGCGGCCGAGCGCCTCGCATGGATCGAGCTCGCGTCGCTCCCGAAGCGCGACCGCCAGCTGCTCTGGGAGCGCCACCTGATCTCGCGCCAGTTCGCCGAGGGCGACTCC
Source organism: Planctomycetaceae bacterium (assembly GCA_027488415.1). GTDB lineage: Bacteria > Planctomycetota > Phycisphaerae > Phycisphaerales > SM1A02 > UBA966. Next base: position 4,398 of record JAIYBS010000284.1, read on the forward strand.
CCGCGGGCCGTCGCGATCACGCCCGACGAGCGCTTCTCGATGATGGTGAACGAGGAGGACCACCTCCGGCTGCAGGTGCTCCGCCAGGGCAACCAGCTGCGAGAGGCGTTCGATGCCGCGATGCGAGTCGAGGCCGCGCTCTCGTCGCGCCTCGACTTCAGCTTCCACGAGCGATGGGGCTACCTGACGGCCTGCCCGACGAACGTGGGGTGCGGGATCCGGATCGGCGTGATGGTCCACCTGCGCGCGCTGCGCGTCACCAACGAAATCGAGCGCGTGAAGCGCGCGGCGAAGGAGCTGCACCTCGCGGTGCGCGGCTTCCACGGCGAGGGCACCGACGCCGCAGGCGACTGGTTCCAGATCTCGAACCAGCGAACGCTCGGCGTCACCGAGTCGGGGCTCCTCGAGGAGTTCGCCGGGCGAATCGTGCCGGCGGTGGTCGCCTACGAGCGCGAGGCGCGGCGCGTGCTCCTCGAGAAGCAGCGGACCCTGCTCGAGGACCGCGTGTTCCGGGGCATCTCGCTGCTGCGGTCCGCGCGGCTGCTCGGGCTCGACGAGGCGATGAAGCAGCTCTCGAGCGTTCGGCTCGGCGCGTGCATGGGCCTGCTCCCGGACGTGTCGCTCGACACGCTCAACCGGCTCACGATCCAGCTGCAGTCGGCGCACCTGCGCGCGCAGGACCAGTCGATCGAGAGCGACGACGACGAGCGGGCCGCGCGCGCCCGCGTCGCGCGGGCCGCCCTCGGCGAGTGGCCGTGACCGAAAATATGCCGGGGGCCCCCCGGCATGTTTTCCGACGTCACTTTGTGACAGCCAGCCG
>JAIYBS010000089.1 GCA_027488415.1 Planctomycetaceae bacterium
CGGCCCGATCGAGACGGACAGGTCGCGGACGAGCGGGTCGGCGGCCTCGCTGTAGCCGAAGGTGACGTCGCGGAACTCGAGGCCGTCGACGGAGACGGCCGCGTCCTCGGGGCTCGCCTCGCCCGACCGCGCGAGCGGGTCGAGCGGGTGGCGGAGGACGTCGTCGACGCGCGCGAGCGTCGCGCGGAGCGCCTGGATCTCCTGCCCGAGCGAGGCGACCTCGAGCACCGGCCCGATGAACGCGACGAGGATCGCCTGGAACGCGAGCAGCGCACCGAGCGTGAGGTGACCCCGCATCACCTGCCACCCGCCGAACGCGAGGACGACGGCGGACACAAGGAGGGCGGCGAGCGCGTCGGTGCCGGCCGCGGTCCACGCGGCGGTCCCCTCGAGCGACTGCTGCGAGCCGGCGACGCGCGCATTGGCGTCCGCGATGCGCGAGAAGAGGTCGTTCTCGCGGCCGGACGACTTGATGGTCTCGATCGCGGCGAGGCCGGAGGAGACCGTTCCCGCGCCGATGCCGACGTCCTTCTCCAGCGCACGCGACCCATCGACGAGCGCGCGCCCGGACCGGATCACGAGCAGGCAGATCGCGGCGACGACGCCCAGCGCGACGAGCGCGAGGTATCCGTCGATCAGGAACATCGCGACGAGGAACGCAAGCGAGGTCACCAGCCCGACGGCGGCGGGCGCGAGCTTGGAGGCGAGCACGTCGGCGAGCATCTCGAAGGACGCGAGCCGCTGGACGATGTCGCCCGGGTAGCGATGCGAGAAGAAGTCGACCGGGAGCCGGAGCACGTGCGCCGCGAACGACGCGCCGCCGGTCATGGCGAGGCGCTGCTCGAGCTTCGCGAGGAGCACCTGCTGCAGCACCGAGAGCAGCGCGCTGACGGCGAGCGAGGCACCCAGGATCGCGAGCATCGCGAGGATCCACCGGTGCGCGCCCTCGAGCAGGACGCGGTCGACGTACACGGCGGTCAGCGCGGGAAGGACGAACGCGGGAACCGCGAGCAGCAGGCCGCACGCGGCGGCGGCGACGACGACCCGTCGCGAGCCCCGCAGGCGGTCCGAGAGGGCGCGCGAGAGGCTTCGCGGCCGGCCGCCGCGCACGAACGCGTCGGTCGGCTCGAGCTCGAGCACCACGCCGGTGAACTTGCGGTCGAACTCGGCGGGGTCGACCCAGCGGCGGCCGAGGGCGGGGTCCATGATCCGCCAACGCCCGCCCTTCCAGCCCTCCAGGACCACGAAGTGGTCGAAGCCCCAGAAGAGGATGCCGGGAAGCTTCAGTTCCTCGAGCTCCGAGCTCTCGACCGAGTAACCGTCGCAGGAGAGCCCGAGGTGCTCGGCGGCCGCGGTGACCTGCAGCGCGCTGGTGCCGTCGCGGCTGACGCCGCACATGCGCCGGGCCTCCTCGAGCGCGATGTGCTTGCCGTGGAACGCCGCGACGCTGACGAGGCAAGCGGCCCCGCACTCGGCGGCGTCCATCTGGAGGATCACGGGCGATGCGGCGAGCCGCGTTCCGCGCGGGACGAAGGTGGAGCCCGCCACCTCAGCCACCGACGACCTGCTTGATCCACGGGAGGAGGAGCCTGATCGGCGCCACCTCCTCGGTGACGACGTCGACGTCGCAGATCGTGCCGGGCACGAGCGGCTTGGGGTAGCCCGCGCCGCCCGACCAGCGCAGCCCGGTCGGCGTCGACTGGTCAACGGCGAGGTCGAGCACCGCGGAGACGATCCCGCCGTATCGGCGCTCGATGTCCTGGGCGACCTCGGGGCTGTTGATGATCCGCGAGAGCGACTCGCGGGTGCCGACCATCGGCTCGACGTCGCGCACGGTCGCGGCGATGACGCCGAAGCGCTCGCGGTCGGCGACGGAGGGCTCGACGCGCGCGGACATCGCACCGGCGATGCGCTTGCCGTCGGCGAGCGGGAAGAACGCGTAGCAGCGCAGGCTGCCGTCGCCGACGTCGGAGATCACGGCGACCGAGCCGCCGCGGCGCACGGCGTCGCCGGCGCCGCGGAGCACCTGCAGCACCTTGCCGGGTCGCGGGGCGACCACGTTGCGGTCGGCGTCGAGGCGGGCCTGCGACTGACGGACGGCGGCATCGGCGTCCGCGATCGCGTTCCGTCGGCGCTGGCGCTCCTGCGCATGGCGGATGCCGGCGTCCGCGCGGTCCGCCGCAATGCGGCGAAGCTCGTTTCGGCACTCGGAGAGCGCGCGGTCGATCTCGAGCTGCGTGTTGACGGTGCCGAGGAGGTCCGCCTCCGCCAGCAGGCCCTGGCGCACGAGGTCGCGCTTGGTCTCGACCGACTTCGAGAACGCGTCCGCGGCGGCGGCGGCCTTCTCGATGCGCTGGCGCGCCTCCTGCTCGCGCGCGTCAAGCGCGGCGATCGCGGCGGAGAGCGACTGCTCCTCGGCCGCGCCCATGGCCGCGTCCTGCTCGCGGAGGCGGACGGCGGCGGACCGCGCGTCCTGCAGCTGCGCCTCGAGCGCGGGATTCGCGACGATGGCGAGCACGTCGCCCTGGGAGACGCGGTCGCCCTGCCTCACGCGGATCTCGGCGATGCGGCCGTCGAGCGGAGCCTCGGCCGCGACGACCATCGTGCCCTCGATGAGGAGGCCCGTGCCGCGGACCGTCAGCGGGATCGTGCCGAGCACGCCCCACGCCACGAACGCCGCGGTCACCGTCGCGGCGGCCGCGACCAGGATCCACAGCCTCGGCGAGGTGATCGGCGCGACCTGGTTGACCTGGTCCGGGCTGGCCGCGGACTCGACCGCGTTCTCACGGAAATGGAGGTCTTCACCGGCCATGGCTTCGACCGGGGCATCGTAAGCGTTTCCGCGGGGAACCGCTCACTTCCGGGGCGTCCAGCCGTAGGTCTCGTAGCGGTGGTCGAAGGAGCCGTCCGGGCGAAGGTCGAGCACGCCGAAGCCCTCGCGGACCCCTTGGAGCGGACCCTTCCACCACGACCCCGAGACCGCGCCATCGCAGATGTAGGTGACGCCGTCGATCGCGCAGCGGTCGAGCAGGTGGATGTGGCCGCTCAGGCACAGGCGGACATTCCCGGCGGACTTGAAGAGCTCGTGCAGGAGCGTGGCGTCGGTGTGCATCTCGCCGGCGACGATCACGTTGTCCTCGCCGACCTTGTCGCGGCCGCGCGCCTTTCCGTAGGTGAGCGTCGTCAGCGAGAGGATCGGGACGTGCGACACGACGCAGACGGGCGTGGTCCGCGGCGTGGTCGCGAGGAGCTCCTTGAGCCACTCGTACTGCTCGTCATCGAGGTACGCGACGTAGCCGTCGCCCTTCGGCTGCACGCTGTCGAGGCACACGAAGCGCCAGCCGCCGCGGTCGAAGGTGTGCCAGGTGCGCGCGTTCCCGAACATCTCGCACGCGAACTTCTTGCCCCAGTCGGACTCGCTCCCGTCCATGCCGCTGCGGCGCTTGTTCCAGCCGAGGATGTCGTGGTTCCCGACCGTGTGCTGCATCGGCACCGAGCACTCGCGCTTCAGGGTGCCGAGCAGGAGCTTGCGGAGCTCCTCGGCGCGGCCGCGCTTGGCCTCGAAGACGTCCATCACCGAGTCGCCGCCGGTCACGATGAGGTCGGGCTTCTGGAGCTGCGCGTGCGCGAGCGCGGCGGCGAGGCCGGCCTCGGCGCCGAGCTCGGGCTGCACGTGGATGTCGGTCATGTGCACCAGGCGGAACGAGCCGGCGGGGGCCGGGGCGGCCGGACGCGCGGGGTCGTCGCCGAGCGAGATGCGCGCGGCCGCGAGCGTGCCGCCGGCCGCGAGGGCGGTGCGGAGGAAGGAGCGGCGATCGTCGGCGGCTGGCTGATCGGCGGCTGGCTGATCGGCGGTGAGCTTCTGGTCCATGCGGGTCGTACCGAGGGCCGCGACGCCGGTTGAGGAATCCCGGGCGATTCGTGCGATCCGTACACTCGGCGGCGTGAAGAACCTACGTGCGCCATCCCCCGACGAGCTCCGGACGCTCGTGGCCGCGCGCGAGGGCGAGACGCGCATCGGCCAGCGGGCCGCGGCGCTCGTGCCGGGCGCGCCGCCGCCGAAGGGCGCGCGCGTGGCGCTGGTCGGCGTCCCGGAGGACATCGGGGTTCGGGCGAACCTCGGCAGGCCGGGCACGCGCCGGATGTGGCGCGCGTTCCTGCCGCGCTTCCTGAACATGCAGTCGAACGCGTTCCTCGACGGTGCGGCGGTCGTGGTCGCGGGCACCGTCGACGTGCGCGACCTGCGCCGTGCGACGCGCGGGATCGACCCGTCGGGCCTCGGGCCCCGCTCCCGCACCGACGCGCTCGATGCGCTGCGGCGCGCGACGGCGGAGCTCGACGGACGGGTCGCATCGACGGTGGAGTCGCTGCGCCGCGCGGGGCTGGTGCCGGTCGTCGTCGGCGGCGGGCACAACAACTCGTACGGCATCCTCGCGGGCTGCGCCGCGGCCGCGGGATGCGCCATGCGGTGCGTGAACGTCGACCTGCACGCCGACCTGCGGCCGCGCGAGGGCCGACATTCGGGCAACGGCTTCACGTACGCGCTCGCCGACGGACACCTCGGCCGGTACGCGGTCGTCGGGATGTCGGAGGCCTACGCGACGGAGGCGATCGTCGACACGGTGCGCGAGGACGAGCGGATCGCGGCATGGACGTTCGAGTCGATGCTGCGTGCCGGCACGCCGCCCCGTCAGGCGGCACTCGCGGCGGCGGCGCACGTCGGGCGGGGCCCCGCGACCATCGAGCTCGACCTCGACGCCGTGGCAGGTGCGCCCGCGAGCGCAGCGGCGGCGAGCGGGTTCACGGGGGCGGAGTTCCGGTCGATGGCGACCGCGCTCGCCTCGGCCCTCGACGTACACGCGGTGCACCTGGCGGAGGGCGCGCCGGCGCTCGGGCCGTGGCCCGCGGAGATGCTCGGGAAGCTCTGCGCCGAGGTCGTGCGCGACGTGACGGCGGCGATCGTCAGCAGGTGACGGCGGGAACGAAGCGGAACTGCAGGCCGTCGAAGAGGCCGCGGTCGCTGAGCTTTAGCGCCGGGATCACCAGCAGCGCCATGAAGCTCGTGGTCATGAACGGCGCGCGAAGCGGCGAGCCGAGCGCCTTGGCCTTCGCCGTGAGGCGCGCGTACGCCGCGCCGACCTCCTCGGCGGGCCGGTCGCTCATGAGGCCGGCGATCGGCAGGGGGAGCACGTCGGCCTGTGTGCCGTCGGCCACTGCGAGGCCGCCGCGCGCGGCGAACACCGCGTTCACGGCCGCCGCGATCTCCTCGCGCGAGGCACCCACGGCCACGACGTTGTGGCAGTCGTGCGCGACGCTCGCCGCGATCGCGCCGCGCCGCAGCCCGAAGCCGCGGATGAACGCGGAGGCCGGCGGCGCATCCGAGTAGCGGTTGACGACGACGACCTGCAGCAGGTCCTGCGACGGATCGGGATCGATCGCGCCGCCAGTGGTGCGCATGCGCACGTCGGCGCGCTTCGTGACGAGCTGCCCGTCCTCGGCGACGATGGCGTGCACGCCGACCTCCGGAGCGCCGGCGCACTCGGCCGGGGCACGCACCCGGAAGTCGTCCGCCGCGAAGCGCGCCGCACGGAACGCGTTCGGCGTGCCGGACGGCCGCCGCGCGATCAGGTCGACGCCGCCCTCGGCGACCGGCTGCCCGGCGATCCACGTCCGGAGCGGCCGGAAGGAGCGCAGGTCCTCGACGAGCACCATGTCCGCGCGGTCGCCGGGCTGCAGCAGCCCGCACGGAAGCCGGTAGTGCCGAACGGGGTTGAGCGTCGCGGCACGGAGCGCGACCATCGGGTCGATGCCCTTCGCGACGGCGCGCGCGGCGATGCGATCGACGTGCCCGAGCAGCAGGTCGTCGGGATGCGCGTCGTCGGTACAGAACATGCAGAGCGACGGGTGCTCGCCGAGCAGCGGCCACAGCGCCTCGAAGTTTCGCGCCGCGCTGCCCTCGCGGATCAGCACCTTCACGCCGAGCGCCGCCTTGCCGCGCGCCTCCTCGAGGGTGAAGCACTCATGGTCGGTCTCGATGCCGCGCGCGAAGTACGCCTTCGCCTGCTCGCCCGCGAGGCCGGGCGCGTGGCCGTCGACGGGCTTGCCGCGCGCCCTCGCCGCGGCGATCTTCGCGAGGACCTGCGGGTCGCCGCCGATCGCGCCGGGCCAGTTCATCATCTCGCTCAGGTAGCCGATGCGCGGATCGTCGAGCAGTCGCTCGCATGCCGCGGCATCGAGCACCGCACCCGCGGTCTCGAAGTCGGTCGCCGGCACGCACGACGGGCAGCCGAACCAGCAGGTGAACGGCGATCCCGCGATGTCGTCGAGCATGTAGCGAACGCCGTCGGCGCCGAGCACGTTCGCGATCTCGTGCGGGTCGCTCACGCTCGCGACGGTGCCGTGGCGCATGGCGATGCGCGCGAACTCCCACGGCGGCAGCATGCTGCTCTCGACGTGAACATGCGCGTCCACGAAGCCGGGCACGAGCGTCCCGGGATCCACCGGGCCGTCGACCGGCGCGATCGACGCGATGCGGCCGTCGCGGACGACGACCTCGCACGGGCGGACCGTTCCGGCGACGACGTCAGCGACCAGGTGGCGGAGTCGGGTCTCGGGCATCGCCCAAGCGTACGCCCCGGCGCCGGAGGGCGAACGCGTGCCCCAGCGCGCACGCCGCGATGCCGACGATCGCGTTCACGCCGAGCGCGATCGCGGCGCGCGCGAACTCCCCGGCCTCGACCGCGGCCGCGACGTCCCACGAGAAACCGCTGACGGTCGTCAGCCCGCCGAGCATCCCGGCGCCGAGGAGATGCTCTCGGAACCGGTGCGCGTGCGGCATGCCGACCGGCGCACCACGGTCGTCGTGCACGGCGAGCCGACCGAAGAGCCAGCCGATCAGGAACGCGCCGAGGACGTTCAACGCGAGCCGCGAGGTCCATGCCGGAGATCCGGCCGCGTCGAACGCCGCTTCGGCGAGCCCGCGGCCGAGCGACCCGGCCACGCCGCCCGCGAACGCCGCGGAGACGAGCTTCCATGCCGGGAGCGGAGCCGCGGCGGGCTGGCCGTCCGGGTGGCTCATGAACCGCCTCCTGCCAGCATGCGGACCGCCGCCGCGGCACCGAGCGCGGCGATCGGCGTTCCGAGCATCGTGAGTGCCCACAGGAGCACCGCGTTGCCGCGACTGCCGCGGAGCCAGAGCTGCACCACGTCCAGCGCGAACGCCGGGTAGGTCGTCCAGCCACCGAGGACGCCGACG
>JAIYBS010000021.1 GCA_027488415.1 Planctomycetaceae bacterium
ATGTTGGCCTGCAGGGTCGTGAGCGGGATCGAGCCAAGGCGAGTGTCGAACGAACGGGCGATCTCGGCGCCGCCGAGGCGGCCCGACATCAGGATGCGGATGCCCTTCGCGCCGTTCTGCATCGCGGCCTCGGCGCGCTGCTTGACGACGCGGCGGTAGTTCGCGCGCTTCTTCAGCTGCTCGGCCATCGACTCGGCGATGAGGCGTGCGACGATCTCGGGGTTCTTGATCTCGATGATCTTGATGCCGACCTTGCGGCCGGTAAGGGCCTCGAGGTCCTTCGTCAGGCGCTCGATCTCGGCACCCTTGAGGCCGACGACCTGGCCCGGGCGGGCGGTCTTGATGATCACCGAGAGCTCCTCGCGGGTGCGCTCGATGTACACGTCGCTCACCGCCGCGTAGGGGGGAGTGCGGTTCAGGCGCTTGTCGATGAACTTCCGGATCTTGTAGTCCTCGACGAGCAGCTCGCCGAAGAGCGCCTTGGGGGCGAACCAGCGGCTCTTGTGCGTCTCGGTCACGCCGACGCGGAATCCGAACGGGTTGGTCTTCTGTCCCATGGTTGGGTGCTTCCTGCTGGGTGTTCCTGGGTGGCGTCAGCGGACGTCGACGGAGACGTGGATGTGGCTCGTGCGCTTCATGATCGGGTGCGAGCGACCGCGATCCTTCGGCTGGAACCGCTTGATGGTCGGGCCCTCGTCGACGCGGCTCTCGCTCACGAAGAGCCGGCCGACGTCGAGGTTGGCCTCCTCCGCGTTGGCGATCGCGCTGCGGAGGACGCTCTTGATGAACCACGCGCCGCGGCGGGGGGAGAACTCGAGGGTCGCGAGCGCGTCCTCGATGCCCTTGCCGCGGATCTGGTCGGCCACGAGGCGCGCCTTGCGGGGCGCGATGCGGGCGAACTTGTGCGAGGCCGTGAACTTCTTGATCTGGGTGGAAGCCATGGTGTTGCTCCTTCAGCGGCAGGTCCGGTCAGGACTTGGTGCCGCCGTCGATGCCTTCCTTCTTGTTGGTGTGGCCCTTGAAGGTGCGCGTGTGGGAGAACTCGCCGAGCTTGTGCCCGACCATCTCCTCGGTCACGAACACGTCGACGAAGCCCTTGCCGTTGTGCACGGCGAAGGTCAGGCCGACGAACTCCGGCACGATGGTGCACGCGCGGCGCCACGTCTTGATCGCGGTGCGCTTGCCGGTGCCCTGCTGCATCGCCTCGGCGCGACGGAACAGCTTCTCGTCGACGACAGGGCCCTTCTTGAGTGAACGGGACATTGCGTGTTCTCCGGTGTGCTTGGGTTAGAGCTTGAGCTGGCCGTAGCGGCGGCTCTTGCGGCGGCGGATGATGAGCTTGTCGGTCGACTTGCCGTAGCGACGGGTACGACCGCCCTTGGACTGCGTGCCGCTGGCGTTGGACGGCTCCTGGCCGCCCTTCGAGCGGCCTTCGCCGCCGCCGTGCGGGTGCTGGTGGTGGCTCATCGCGACGCCGCGGGTGCGCGGACGACGTCCGAGCCAGCGGGCGCGGCCGGCCTTGCCGAGGACCACGTTCGCGTTGTCGGCGTTGCCGACGGTGCCGACCGTCGCGCGGCACTCGAGGAGCACCTGGCGGATTTCGCCGGAGGGCATCACGAGGGTCGCGAAGCGGCCTTCCTTGTTGGTGAGGCGCGCGCCGATGCCGGCGGCGCGGACGAGCGTGCCGCCCTTGCCCGGGACGGTCTCCACGTTGTGGACCTCGAGGCCGGTCGGGATGTGCTTCAGCGGCATGCAGTTGCCGGCGCGCGGGTCGACCTGCTCGTCGGAGCTGACCACCACGTCACCGGCCGTCAGGCCCTTCGGCGCGAGGATGTAGCGCAGCGTGCCGTCCTCGTACTTCACCAGCGCGATGTGGCAGGTGCGGTTGGGGTCGTACTCGATGCCGACCACGGTCGCCTTCATGCCGTCCTTCTGGCGCTTGAAGTCGATGAGGCGGTAGCGGCGCTTGTGGCCGCCGCCCTGCTGGATGACCGTGAGCTTGCCCTGGGAGTTGCGGCCGCCGGTCTTGTGGAGCGGGCGGAGCAGGCTCTTCTCAGGCGACTTCTTCGTCACCTCGGCATGCATGTTGACCGACGCGTTGCGGCGGGCGTTGGTGGTGGGCTTGTAGACGCGGATTGCCATGTGTGGTTCCCGTGTTTCGCTGTTCGAGTGCGCTGCTGCTTAGAACAGCTCGATCTTCTGGCCTTCGGCGACGCGCACCATGGCGCGCTTCCAGGTCTTGCCCGGGGTCTTGCCGTACTTGTAGGTGCGGTCGCGCTCCTGGCGGACCTGCGTGCGGACGTCGACGACCTTGACGCCGTAGATGGCCTCGATGGCCTTCTTGACGTCGGTCTTCGTCGCGCGCTGGTCGACCTTGAACGCGTACTGGTTGTGCTCGCCGGCGGCCGTCGCCTTCTCGGTGACGATCGGCATCTTGATGACGTGGGTGGGTTCCATTGGTCAGCCTTTCTCCGGTCAGGCCTGCTCGGCGACGGGGAAGCACGAACCGTCGATGAACGAGGCCAGCGAGGCCTTGTCCACGACGAGGTAGCGGTGGTTGAGGAGGTCGTACGCGCTCAGCTGGTCGATGCGGCGGACGTCGACGCCGTCGACGTTGCGCGCGCTCAGCATGGCGTTGCGGTTCGCCGCGCCGACGGCGACGAGGCAGGTGCGGTCGACGCCGACCTTCTTGAGCATGCCGGCGAAGGCCTTGGTGCTCGGCTCACCGAAGCTCAGCGCATCGATGCACTTGACCTCGTTGTCGACGAGCTTCGCGAGCAGCGCGTTGCGGTTCGCGAGCCGGCGCATCTTCTTGGTGAGCTCGGTGCGGAAGGCCTCGCGGGTGCGGTCCTTCGCGAAGGTCACGCCGCCGCCCTTGCGGTTCGGGACGCGCGACGCGCCCACGCGGGCGTTGCCGGTGCCCTTCTGCTTGTAGAGCTTGCGGGTGGAGCCCTCGACCGAGCCGCGGCTCTTGGTGCGGGCCGAGCCCTGGCGCTGGTTGCCGTGGGTAACGACGTAGGCCTGCTTCAGGAGGGCGTGGCGGATTTCGCCGCCCAGGACGGCCTCGTCGATCTTGAGGACGTCGACCTGCTTGCCTTCGGAGTTGAGAATCGGAAGTTCGATCATCGTTCTTTGCCTTCTGCGGGCTGTCCCGCATTCGCCTCCTCCTCCCGGCGCCTGTTGTTGGCGGCGTCGGGCAGGATTCGACTCAGGTTCCTTGATGCGCCGCAGGCTCCGCCTGCGGACACGTCGTCAACTTGTCGCGACCGCGCGGTTCCGTGCCTTCATGGCAGCGGCCTTCGCGATCCCTGGTTGGCACCGCTCAGGCGCCAGCCTGGATACGCACCTTTCGCTTGTACAGACGACCGGGGGTCTTGATGAGGAGGAGCCCCTCGTTGGCGCCGGGAACGGCACCCTTCACGAGGAGGAGGTTGTTCTCTGCGTCGACCTTGACCACGTCGAGCGAGCGGACGGTGACCTGCTCGTCGCCCATGCGGCCGGCCATGCGCTTGCCCTTCTTGATCTTCGCGCCGTGACCGCGGTCGGTGCCGTGCGAGCCGATCGAGCCGGGGGTGCGGTGCTTGCGCTCGGTGCCGTGCGTGGCGCACATGCCCTTGAAGCGGTGGCGCTTCATGACGCCGGCGAAGCCCTTGCCCTTGGAGGTGCCGACGACGTCGACGAACTTCAGGTCGGCCATCGAGTCGAGCTTGAGCTCCTGGCCCAGGGTGTAGGCCTCGGCCTCGGCGTCGGTCGCGAGGCGGATCTCCCGGTGCGCGCGCTTGGGAGCGGCGCCGGCCTTCGCGTCGTGGCCGATCATGGCCTGCGTGCTGTTGCGCGCCTTCATGTCGTCGAAGGCGATCTGCACCGCGGCGTAGCCGTCGGTGGCGGTGGTCTTCACCTGGGTCACCACGCAGGGGCCGGCCTGGATGACCGTGACGGGGATGTTCGTGCCGTCGGACTTGAAGAAGCGGGTCATGCCGATCTTCTTTCCGAGGATGCCGGTACGTGCCATGTGCATGCTCCTGCGTTGCGGGCCGTCGTTGCGGGCCCTGGTGGGTTGCCGGAGGTCGCTCTGCCTTCAGGTGGGCGACGCGGCAGGTGAAGGTCGAGCGAGGCGCGCGTTGCGCCCCGCTCGTGGTGGCCGTCAGGCCTTGATCTTGACGAAGACGCCGGCCGGGACGACGAGGCGGTTCAGCGCCTCGACCGTGCGGTGGTTCGGCTCGGTGATGTCGATGATGCGCTTGTGCGTGCGGATCTCGAACTGCTCGCGGCTCTTCTTGTCGATGAACGGCGAACGGTTGACGGTGTAGATCTCGCGGCGAGTCGGCAGCGGCACGGGGCCGGCGACGCGCGCGCCCGTGCGCTTGGCGTGATCCACGATCTCACGGGCAGACGCGTCGAGCGCCTGGTGGTCGTAGGCTTCCATCCGAATGCGAATCTTGCCGCCCTGCATGGGTGTTGCCGTTCCTCAAACCGTCTCCGCGCCGAGCCTTCCGCTGCCATGCACGGTGCACGGCATCCGCGGTTGGAAAGAGCGCGAATCGCCAAGCATACTGAAATCCCGGCGGCTGTCAACGCCCTCGCGGGCCGAGTGGGGTCGCTGGGCACCGAGCGACGATGGCATTCGGTACCCTGCCCGCCGGAGACGCTGACTCATGCCTGATGGATTTCTCCAGAGAAACGCTCGTCCCATGGCTCTTGCCGTGCTCTTCGGGGTCGTTGGGCTCACAAGTGGGCCAGCGCGTGCGGTCCCGTCTCTCTTTCGGTCTGATAACCCGCCGAGCGCGCCCCTGACGCCTCTCGCCAACCCGGCAAAGGACGGCCTCGAGCCCGCTCCCCTCACCTTCGAGCCACTCGGCATGCGGTTTCGGCCGCCCGCCGGCAGCATCATGCGGAGCGAGGGCTCCGGCAAGTCGGCGACCTGGGTGATCTCCGAGAAGGCGGACCCGCCGCGGTTCATCCTGCGCGTGTCGAAGCTCTACGCGCAGGAAGCGACGAGCACGCCCGCGGCGCAGATCGACGCCTACGTGAAGGCGGTCAGCGAGCGACCGTCGCCGAACGCGGTCTTCTCGGTTCGGAGCCGCCAGGAGTTCGAGCTCGGCGGACGACCCGCTGCGCTTCTCTACACCTCGCTCCGCGAGGGCGAGGGAGAGGACGAGGTCTCCGCCGTGCAGGGCTACTTCATCCTGCAGGTCGCGCCGAACGAGTTCGTCGTGGTGTCGAGCCTGCTCGCCGACGCCGACTACGCGGGCACGCACCCGATCCTCGAGCGATCGTTCCGCACGATGGAGATCCTCGACCCCGAGTCGATCGCCGCCGCGCGGGCCGCGCGCATGGGTCGTGGCGAGCACCTCCTCGACGGACTCGACGAGGAGGCGCTCCGCCGCGCGCTCGACCCCGTCGGCAAGGACGGCGCTCTGCCGCCGCCGCGCTGGTACCGCATCAGCCGCGTCGACCCGAACGGCGAGGTCGCAGAGGTCGGCTACATGACCGTCACCGCGATCGATGCCGTGCAGGGTGCGGCGAACCCCGACCGAACCGAGAAGGAATGGACGAAGGAGGAGCGCGAGCGGGGCCTCCTCGTGCGCGTGCAGCTTCGGACGCTGCTCGACGCGACCGGGACCTCGGTGAGCGACACCGACGCCCGCTACTGGGTTCGCTGGGATCGCGCGCGCGAGTTCTGGACGGTGCGCAGCACCGCCCGGAAGGGACGCACCACGAGGACGTCGGCGCAGCTCGGCATCCGCAATGCCCCCAGCGCGGGTACCCCGAGGCCGATGCTCGAGGTCACCGAGGTCTCGCAGTCCGAGGCCGCGGCCGAGCCGCGCCGCTGGACGGTGCCCGATCGCGGCTACCTCTCGCAGGCCGAGTCGTTCGTGCTCTCGCGGCTGCTTCCGCGCGCGACCGGGCCGACGGACTACGGCTTCTACTGGTTCGAGACCCGCAGCGGCCGGCTCACCCAGCGCGCCGACCTCCAGACGCCGGGCGCCGACGGCTTCG
>JAIYBS010000338.1 GCA_027488415.1 Planctomycetaceae bacterium
CGAGCGCAAGCTCGGCGGCATCATCGAGATCTACCGCAAGTTCGTCGGCGAGGACCCGGCCGAGGTGCCGATGCGCATCTTCCCCGGCGTCCACTACTCGATGGGCGGCATGTACGTCCGCTACGAGCCGAAGCCCGACATGAAGGGCATCGTCCAGGGCGACCCGAAGAACCTGATGACGAACGTCGAGGGCCTCTACGCGCTCGGCGAGTGCAACTACCAGTACCACGGCGCGAACCGCCTCGGCGCGAACGCCCTGCTCTCCTGCACCTTCGACGGCCTCTTCGGCGGCTTCTCGATCGTCAACTACGCGCGCACGAACGCGTCGCGCGCCGAGGCGCCGGCCTCGCTGTTCGAGGACGCGGTGAAGGCGGAGGAGGCCACCGTGGCCTCGATCACGGGCTCGAAGGGAACCGAGAACCCCTACGCCATCGGCCACGAGCTCGGCGAGGAGATGACCGAGTCGAGCACCGTCGTCAAGACGGGCGAGCGCCTCGCCCGCGCGCGCAAGAACCTCGAGTCGCTGCGCGAGCGCTACTCGCGCGTCGGCCTGAGCGACAGCGGCACGTGGACCAACCAGAACCTCGCGTACACGCGCGCGCTCGGCGACATGCTGGCCCTCGCGGACGCGATGCTCGCCTGCGGCGACCTGCGCAAGGAGAGCCGCGGCAGCCACTACCGCGCCGACTTCCCCGAGCGCAACGACGCCGAGTACATGAAGACGTCGCTCGCGACCTGGAACCCCTCCACCCAGCGCTGCGACGTCTCGTGGGAGCAGGTCGAGGCCCCGCTCGTCGCCCCGCGCGCTCGCACGTACGGCAAGAAGGACGGCGAGGCCGCCGGCAAGCAGAAGGCGACGGCCGGCGCGCACTGACGCCCCGGCACGTGCAGCGGGTTAGCATCCGCCCCGTGGCAGCCTCGCGCGCAACGGCCCCGGCACCGATCGACGTCGCCGACGTCGCACGCCGCCTGTACCGAGGCGGCGGCGCGATGACCCGCGCCATGCAGCACCATCGCCACCGGATCGCGCCGGTGGCACGCCTGGTCGACGCCATCCCGCAGGGCGCGCGCGTGCTCGACGCCGGGTGCGGCGGCGGGCTGCTCCTCAATTGCCTCGCGTACGCGGGGCGGATCTCGTCCGCGCACGGCTTCGATTCCTCGCGCGCGGCGATCGCGACCGCGGACGCCGCGGCGCAGCGGCTCGCATCGCTCGGTTCGAAGGTCGTGCCGACCTTCGAATGCCGCCCGGTCGAGGCAGGCTTCCCGACCGGCGAGTTCGACGCCGTCTGCCTGATCGACGTGCTGCACCACGTGCCGCCCGCGGCGCAGGAGGCGGCGTTCCGTGCCGCCGCGTCGCGCGTCCGCCCCGGCGGCATGCTCCTCTACAAGGACATGTGCGACGCGCCGGCGTGGCGCGCCGGCCTGAACCGGCTGCACGACCTCGCGATCGCGCGGCAGTGGATCAACTACGTGCCCGTCGAGCACGCGGACCGCTGGGCGACCGACTGCGGATTCGCGACCGAGCGCGCCGAGTGGATCCCGATGCTCTGGTACGGGCACGAGCTGCGCGTGTACCGCCGCCCGGGAGCGTCGCGCTGATGCGCGCCGGTGCCCGCTCCGTGGTCGCCGCCGCGGCACTTGCCGGCGCGGCGATCGCGATCCCGGCCGCGTGGGTCGCGCTCTCCGGCATGGACGCGGGCCGCGCCGCGTGGGACTCCGCGCTCTACCACGAACGCGTGATCCGGCTCTTCATCGAGCAGTTCCCCGCGATCGACGCCCGCAATCCGCTGACGACCACGACGCCCGCCTACCACGCCGTAATCGCCGCGATCGGCGTCGCCGTCTCGCCGGACCCGACCGTGCTGCGGCTTGCCGCGGTGGCGGTCGGAGCGGCGCTCGTGGCAGCGGTCGCCGCGTGGTGCGCGGCGCGCAGGGGCGCGCTGCAGGGTGTGCTCCTCGCGCTTCCGCTCGCGTGCAGCGTCTACGTGTTCGGCTCCGCGGCGTGGCTTCTCCCGGACGACGCGGCGTGGCTCCTCGTCGGCGCCGTGCTCGCGACGACCCTCCGCGAGCCGTGGCGGCCGCGCCACGCCGTCGCCGCCGGCCTTGCCCTGCTCGCCCTCGTCCTGGTGCGGCAGGTGCATCTCTGGGCCGCGGCTCCGATCGCGGTGGCATGCCTGCTCCCGGGTGACCCGCAGGCGCGGCCGTCCCTTGCGCGCCGGGCCTCGGTCGCCGCGGCCGCCGTGCTGCCCGCGTGCCTCGTCGTGGCGGGCTTCGCGTGGCTCTGGAAAGGCCTCGTCCCGCCGCGGTTCCAGTCCGACGTCACCGGTATCAACGCGGCGACCCCCGCCTTCGTCCTGCTGCAGACGGCGGTCGCGGGCCTCGCGTTCCTGCCGTGGCTCTGGCCGGCGATTACCTCGGCCTGGCGCACCCGTCGAGGCTCGCTCCTCGTGGCGGCGACATCCGGCCTCGCGCTCGCCGCGATCCCGGCGACCACCACGGACACCGACGCCGGCCGCTTCTCCGGCTGGTGGAACGTCATGGCGAGCGTTCCCGCGCTCGCCGGACGAACGAGCATCCCCATGCTCGTGCTCGCACCCGCGGGCGCGGCACTGCTCGCCGCTGCGATCGGCACCCTCGCGCCGCGCCGGCGCGCGATCCTGTGGACCGCGGTCGCGGGATTCGTCGCCGCGGTGACGGCCACCCACTACAGCTGGCAGCGCTACCACGAACCGTTCGTGCTGATGCTGCTCGCGATGCTCTCGGCGCTGCAGCCCACGGAAGGCGGCGCCGCGGCGCGAACCCGTCCGGCCATGTTCGCGTCGATCGGCCTGCTCTGCGCGGTGCTTGCCGCGATCACCTGGCGCGGCCTGCAGGGCGAACCTGTCGATCGCGCCCGGCAGCCTGCTCCCGAGCACGTCATGCCCGGCGAGCACTTCCCCCCTGCGCCGGGCGTTCAGTCGAAGACGGCGTCGATCGCCTCGGCGACGGGCGGCCAGTAGAGCACCGCCAGGACGCCGACCACGAAGAGGAACGTCGCCACGCGCGCCGAGCGATCGGCGATCACGGCGGCCACCGGGCTGTCCGCGCGGCCGGAGTTCGCCCGAAGGTACAGGCGGTGGATCACGATCAGGACCAGCGGCGCGAGCAGCGCGAAACCGGTCGCGCGCACGCCGAAGAGGTTCCGCGCGTGGTCGCTCAGCGCGTACACCAGGTACGACATCATGGATACCGAGCCCGTCACCGCAAGCAGCCAGTTGAGGTCCTCGGCGCTGTCGTAGCCGGCGCGCGGCTTCCACCCGGTCACCTCGCCCCGTGCCGCGGCGAACTCCGCCGCGCGCAGGTCGCCGAGGCGCTTGACGAAGCCGAGGAAGAGCGTGAGCGCGAACACCACGACGACCAGCCACGTCGACACGGCGATCCCGAGCGCGAGCGAGCCCGCGATCGCACGCAGCACGAAGCCGCTGGCGACCGTGACGACGTCGACGAGCCGCACCCGCTTGAGGCGCGCGTTGTAGGCGACCTGCATCGCCACGTAGATCCCGATGACGGCGAGCACCGACGGGCGCGCCATCCACGCGACCGCGAACGAGCCGGCCACCAGCGCGAGACCGATGGCCGCCGCGGTCCCGGGCGCGATCGCCCCGGACGCGACCGGACGCCGGCGCTTGACCGGGTGGCGACGGTCCTCCTCCGCGTCCAGCGCGTCGTTGATCGCGTAGAAGCCGCTTCCCGCCATCGAGAACGCGACGACCGTCAGCAGGACGCGGGTCACCG
>JAIYBS010000002.1 GCA_027488415.1 Planctomycetaceae bacterium
CGCCGCCGGGGCGCCGGGGAAGGGCATGCCGATCCCGGTCACGCGGATCGTCGGCCCCGCGCGTACGCCGAAGAGCCGTCGCAGCGCCCACAGCAGCACGCCGATCACGAGCGCCGCCACCACGCACGCGCCGCCGAGCACGATCGCCGGGATCACGAGCGCCAGCGCCAGCACGACGAGCAGCACGCGCACCACGACCCGCACGAGGCCCGCGAGCGGCCCCGGTCCGCCGCCGGGCGCCCCGCCGCCGGCGCCGCCGGACGAGCCGCCGACTTCGATGTTTTTCACGACGATCGTGCGCGTTTCCATGGCCCGGTTGGATCGTATCCCGCCCTCACCTACGATGCCCGTCCGACAGGAAGTCCATGGGTGACGCAGCGAAGAACGCCGGCACGGATGCCCGGCCCGCCGACGGCGGGCGACCGCGGTTCGTCCACCTGCACCTGCACAGCGAGTACTCGCTCCTCGACGGCGGCAACCGCATCAAGAAGCTCGTGAACCGGGTCAAGGAGCTCGGCATGGACTCGGTCGCCGTCACCGACCACGGCAACCTCTTCGGCGCGCTCGAGTTCTACATGGCGGCCAAGGAGGCGGGCATCAAGCCGATCCTCGGCATCGAGGCCTACGTCGCGCCGGGCGACCGCCGCGACCGCACGCACACCGGCGTGATGGACGGCGGCTTCCACCTGGTGCTGCTCGCGCAGGACATGCAGGGCTGGCGGAACCTGCTGAAGCTCTCCAGCGACTCGTTCCTGAACGGCTTCTACTACAAGCCGCGCATGGACAAGTCGACGCTCGGCGAGCTGAACGCCGGGCTGATCGCGATCAACGGGCACCTCGGCTCGTCGATCGCGTTCCACCTCGAGCAGTTCGTCCGCACGAACCAGCAGAAGCACTGGGAGGCCGCGCTCGAGGAGGCGCGCTGGCACGCCGAGACCTTCGGCCCCGACGCCGACGGCGAGCCGCGCTTCTACATCGAGCTGCAGCGCCACGTCGACGAGCAGGAGCGCATCAACCCGCTCCTGAAGAAGATCGCCAAGAAGCTCGGGCTGCCGCTCGTCTGCGACAACGACGCGCACTTCCTCCGCAAGGAGGACCACGACGCCCACGACACGCTCTGCTGCATCTCGATGGGCAAGACCAAGGACGTCCCGGACCGGCTCCGGTACCCCGAGGCGCTCTACGTGAAGAGCCCCGAGGAGATGCACGCCCTGTTCGACCAGGACGAGCAGGAGCGCGAGGCGCTCGAGAACACCGTGCGCATCGCCGCGCGGTGCAACGTGTCGCTCCCGAAGGACCAGCGGCACGCGCCGGTCGTGCGGATCCGCCACGGCGGCCGCAAGCCCGCCTACGACCCCGCGAGGGACGGCGACCTCACCGAGTGGTTCAAGGCGTACTGCCGGACCATCGAGCTGCTTCCCTTCGACGCGACCAAGGACGCGGACGTCACCGAGGCCGAGCTCCGCGCCGACTGCGACCGCGCGCTGCGCGACCTCGCGGAGGCGGGCCTCGTCTGGCGCTACGGCCACGGAGGCATCACGCCGGACGTGCGCGCCCGCGCCGAGCGCGAGCTGAAGGTGCTCTCGGACAAGGCGATCAGCGCGTACTTCCTGATCGTGTGGGACTTCGTCAACTGGGCGCGCCAGCACGGCATCCCCGCCACCGCGCGCGGCTCGGGCGTCGGCACGATGGTCGGCTACGTGCTCGGCCTCTCGAACGCGTGCCCGGTGCGCTACGGCCTGCTCTTCGAGCGCTTCACCGACCCCGACCGCAGCGAGTACCCGGACATCGACATCGACCTCTGCCAGGACGGCCGCGGAGCGGTCATCCAGCACGTGCGCCAGAAGTACGGCCACGTGGCGCAGATCGCGACCTTCGGCCGGCTGAAGGCGAAGAACGCGATCAAGGACGTCGCCCGCGTGATGGGCCTCCCGCCCGCGGAGGCGCAGCGCATCTCGAACCTCGTGCCGGAGGCCCCGGACATGACCTTCGAGAAGGCGTTCGCCGGCAGCCCGCAGCTGCAGGAGGCCTACGACGCCGACGAGACGGTCCGCCGGGTGATCGACTCCGCGAAGGAGCTCGAGAACCACGCGCGCACGCAGGGCATCCACGCCGCGGGCGTCGTGATCGCGACGCAGCCGCTCGACAACATCGTGCCGCTCTGCCGGTCCTCGGGCGGCGGCGACGAGGTGGTGACGCAGTGGGAGGGCCCGCTCTGCGAGAAGGCCGGCCTCCTGAAGATGGACTTCCTCGGCCTGCGCACGCTCTCGACCATCGAGCTCGCGAAGCGGCTCGTGCGCGAGTCGATGTCCGACGAGGCGATCCTCCGCGCGGTGGGGCGCGAGCCGGGCGACGGCGGGCCGAACCCGCTCGACCTCGACCGCATCCGGCTCGACGACCAGAAGGTGCTCGGCCTCTTCCGCCGCGCGGACACGGGCGGCGTGTTCCAGTTCGAGTCGGGCGGCATGCGTCGGCTCCTCTCGGACATGCAGCCGGACCGGCTCGAGGACCTGATCGCGGCGAACGCGCTCTTCCGCCCGGGTCCGATGAGCCTGATCCCGGACTACAACGCGCGCAAGCACGGCAAGCAGGCGGTCCCGAGCGTGCACGAGGCGGTCGACCCGCTGCTCGCGGAGACCTACGGGATCATGGTCTATCAGGAGCAGGTCATGCAGGTCCTGCACCTGCTCGGCGGCATCCCGCTCCGCCAGGCGTACACGGTCATCAAGGCGATCAGCAAGAAGAGCGAGAAGGTCATCAACGGCGCGCGCGAGGAGTTCGTCAAGGGCTGCGCCGCGCGCGGCGTGGCGGAGTCGCGGGCCACCGAGCTCTTCGACCTGATCGTGAAGTTCGCCGGCTACGGCTTCAACAAGAGCCACTCCACCGGCTACGCGATCGTCGCGTACCAGACCGCGTACCTGAAGACCTGGTTCCCGAACCACTTCATGGCGGCGGTGCTGACCTTCGAGAGCCAGGCGCAGAAGGTCGAGGACTGGGCGGTCTACCTCGAGGAATGCCGGCGCACGGTGTTCCCCGACTCGACCGAGCGCAGGCCGCACTTGGGCGTCGAGGTCCGGCCGCCCGACGTCAACCTCTCCGCCGCAGACTTCTCGGTGGTCTACGCCGACGGCGAGCCGCACGACAGCGTGCACGGCCACGTTCGCTTCGGGCTGAAGGCGATCAAGGGCTCCGGCGAGAGCGCGATCGCGGCGATCGTCGCCGAGCGCAAGGCGCGCGGGCGGTTCAAGGACCTCTTCGACTTCTGCGACCGCGTCGACCTCCGCGCGGTGAACCGCGCGACCGTCGAGGCGCTCGTGAAGGGCGGGGCGTTCGACAGCCTGCACGGCGTCGAGCAGCGCGCGGCGCTCGTCGCCACGATCGAGGACGCGATCCGCAGCGGCCAGGCCAAGAACGAGGACCGCCGCGTCGGGCAGATGACCTTCTTCGGCGACTTCGAGACGGGCTCGGGCGCCCCCGGCGCCGCCCCGGCCGCGACCACGCTCCGCAAGGTGCCCGCCTGGGAGCGCATGCAGGCGCTCGGCTTCGAGAAGGAGGCGCTCGGCTTCCACGTGAGCGGTCACCCGCTCGACCAGTACCGCGACGAGATCGCCACGTTCTGCTCGGGCAGCGTCGAGAAGGTCGCGGAGCTTCCCCAGGACGCGTCGGTGGTGGTCGGCGGCATGCTGACGCGCGTGCGCGCGGTGGTGGCCAAGACCGGCAAGAGCGCCGGCCAGCGGATGGCGATGTTCACGATCGCCGACCAGGCGAACGCGATCGAGGGCGTGCTGTTCGCCGGCACCTTCGCGACGTACGGCGAGCTGATGCAGCAGGACCGCGTGGTCGTGATGATCGCGCGCCTCGACCACTCGCGCGGCTCGCCGCAGCTGGTGGTCGACCGCGTGCTGCCGATCGAGGACGCCGCGCAGCACCTGGCCACGCGGCTGGAGATCGAGGTCGACGGCGGCGGGGGCGAGCCGAAGCTCGTGACCGCGGCGCTCCAGATGTCGAGCGGCATCCTCCGGCAGGCGTCGGGCAGCGTGGCCGCGCTGAGCGGCCGTCCGGTGGACGTGCACGTGCGCGTGAACGTGGACGGCCGGAGCGTGCTGATGCACTCGAGCTCGCTGCACGTGGTGCCTGACCGCGCGCTCCTCTCGAAGCTCGCGAGCGCACTGCAGGGCGTCGGCCGGGTGCGCGTCCACGGCGGGTTCGTTCCGCAGCGCGAGAAGCCGCGCTGGAAGTCGCGCCAGCCCGCGCACGCCGAGTGAGAAAACATGCCGGGGGCCCCCGGGCATGTTTTCTCGACCCTCCGCGACGCGTTATTTCCGGACATCGCCGTTCGCGCTCAAGGTGCCCGGTGACCATGCCGATGTCACCTTGGCATGTCGGAAGTCTCACCTCGGCTCGAACGCGTGCTGTGGGCGTCGGCCCTCCTCTGCGCCACCGGCGCGGCGGGAATGGTCCTCTGGAACCGCGGGGCGGGGCGCTCGTTCTTCGCCGGTCTCCGGCAGGTCGCCGGAGTCGAGGCGTGCGAGTTCGTCGGCGAGCCGCCCGAATCGGGGCCGGTGCGCCTTCCGACGTGCAAGGACTCCGCCGGTGCGCGCGACCCGTGGCTCCGGCCCGGCGCGCACGGCCCGACGCTCTCGGCGCTCTCGGCGCTCTCCGCCGACCCCGAGCGCCGTCGCTGGACCTGGGAGGACGTCAACACCGTGCCGATCGTCCGCTGGGACGGCGACACGCGCGTCGTGCAGCCCGGCGCGACGGGCCGATCGCTCTCCGTGGACGCGACCGTCGACGCCGCGCGCGCCGCCGCGATGGAGCGCGCCTTCGGCTACTCGATCGACGACGCCGTCATCCGGTACCGCGACGACGCGGAGCTCGCCTCAAAGCGTGCGTCGCTCGACTCCGTGCTGCGCGGCCACGGCGTGCTCCGCAAGCGAGCCGCCGACGGCGACGTGCTCGCGCCCGACTACGAGTGGATGATCGGCGCCAGCCTCGAGGACGTGCGGCCCGTGGCGCGGGCGATCCTCGCCGACGCGCGCCGCCGCGGTGCCCGCGGCCTGCGCGAGGAGTTCGGCGCCTTCGCGAGCTTCGTGCAGTCGCTCCGCTACGGCGAGTCGCCCGAGGTCGGCGACGGCAAGCACCGCTTCGGACTCTCGATGCCGCTCTGGGCGCTCGTCACCGGCACCGGCGACTGCGACACCCGCGCGGTGCTGCTCGCGGCGCTCACGCGCAGCATCCGCCTCTGCGAGGTGCACCTCGTGCGCGACGCCGACCACCAGCACATGCTCGCCGCCGCGGCCATTCCCGTGCTCGCCGGCGACCGGTTCGTGCGCGCCGAGGGGAAGACGCTCGTCCTCGTCGAGACCACCGACGACTGGCCCGTCGGCCACGTCGCCTCGCGCACGCGCGGCGAGCGGCTGCAGACCCTCTACCTCGCGGATGCCTCCGCGCCCGTCAGCGGAGCAGCAGCATCGCAGCGATCGCGATCGCCGCAGCCCATCTCCAGGACCGCGCCACGTCCGGGACCCGCACCGCGTACGTCGGCACGATCCACGCCAGCGCGATGAGCGCGGTCGCGGCGTACCGCACGGTGTTCCAGTGCGGCGCCGGATCCTTCCAGATGAGCCAGATCAGCACGCCCGCCGTGCCCATCAGCCAGCCGAGCGGTCGGCCGCCCGTCTGCAGGGCCTCCTCGAGCGTCATCGTGCGGCGTTCATCCATGCGGTCATCGTAGGTGCCGCCTAGGATCCGCGCCGCGTGCTGCTCCTCATCGACAACTACGACTCCTTCACGTGGAACCTCGTGCAGCGGTTCAGCGAGATCGACCCGGCGCTCCGCATCGAGGTCGTCCGCAACGACGCGATCGACGTCGAGGGCGCCGAGCGCCTGCGCCCGACGCACCTGGTGATCTCGCCGGGCCCGTGCACGCCGCGGGAGGCCGGCATCAGCGGTGCGCTCCTGATGCGGTTCAAGGGCCGCATCCCCGCGCTCGGCGTGTGCCTGGGGCACCAGGCGATCGGCGACTGCCACGCGATGACCGTCCGCCGCAACGACGTCGCCGTTCACGGGAAGACGAGCGAGGTCCTGCACGACGGCAAGGGCGTGTTCGCCGGGCTGCCGAGCCCGTTTCTCGCGACGCGCTACCACTCGCTGGTGATCGACCCCGAGACCGTGCACCCCGACTTCGAGGTCAGCGCGCGCACCGCGCGGGGCGAGATCATGGGCATCCGCTGGAAGGCGCCCGCGGGCGCGGCACCGCTCGAGGGCGTGCAGTTCCACCCGGAGAGCTTCCTCACGGTTGAGGGGCCGAGGCTCCTCGCGAACTTCCTGGCGATGCGGCCCGCGATCACGCCGCCGGCGTGAACGTCATCCCGCTCTCGACGTAGAAGTTCAGCATGTCGCCGGTCTGGAAGCCGCCGGCGTTCTGCGACGCCTCGAGCGTCACCCATGCCGGGAACGCCAGGTCGAGGAGCACCGCGTTGGCCTGCACGTCGACGGCCAGCACGCGGCCCTGCACGATGCGGGGCGCGCCCCACACCGGCTCGATGAAGCAGCCGCCCGCCGTCGCGTGCCACGCGCGCTGCGCCTTGCCGCGCACCGTGCCGCTCACGCGCTTGCCTGCCCTGGCCGCCAGCGCCCCGGCATCGCCGTCGAGGACGAGCTCGACGCGGTAGGCCATGTTCGGCAGCGAGACGCGGACCTTCGCCGGCGAGCCGCCGGACGCGGGGACCACTTCATCGAGGACGACGCGGGCGGTGTCGGAGACGGCGGTGCTCATGGGGTGGGTGATCCTATCCGCGGCGGGGTTCGTGGGCGTCGCGCCGTCACTTCGCGGCCGCGGGCGCGGGGGCCTCGATGACCTTCTTCACGGTCGCGGTCGAGTTGTAGACGGCGAGCTCGCCGGCGCCGGCGGCATCGACGCCCAGGCGGCCGATCTGGATGCCCCGCGCGTTGCGGACGCTCACGGCGCCGCCGTCGGCGTCCTCGGCCGCGCCCGCCACCACCACCGGGCGGCCCATGCCGTCGAGCAGGTTCATCAGGCCGCCGGACTTCCCGGCGCCGATCGCAGCGACGCGGCGCTCCTGCATGTACGCCGCGAGGGTGCCGGCGTTGCCGCTCGCCTCCGCGATGAACGCGGGCGCGCCGGTCGCGGTGCCGACCATGAGCCGTCCGCCGCCGTCGTCCTTCGTGTCCATCACGAGCGCGGGCGCGCCGGAGCCGTTCAGCACCTGGAACGCGCCGCCCTTGCCGGCGCCGGCGCTCGCGATGGTCGCGGCCATCGCGCCCGCGCCGTCCTTCACCGTGAGGTGGCCGCCGTTGCTCGCCATGAGCGCGGCGCACTCGTTCCCTGCGGCGTCGGCGATGCGCAGCGTGCCGGTCTGGTCGTCGGCGCCGCCCGCGAAGAGGATCTCCTTGCCCGACTGGTTCTGCATCGAGAGCACGGCCGCGCCCTGCGCGATGCCGGCCATCATGCCGATGCCGCCGTCCGCGCGGCGCATGCTCAGCACCGCGCCGGCCGCGCCGGCCTCGGCACGCAGGCTGCTGCCCTTGCCTCCGGCGCCGTTCAGGAACATCGCGCCGCCCTCCTCGCCGCGCATGACCGTCGCGAGCGTGCTGCCGTCGGCGTCGCCGATCTCGATGCGCCCGCCGATGGGCGTGGCGAAGAGTCCCGCGACCGCGTTGCCGGCATTGTTCCACACCGCGACGTCGCCGCCGTCGGCCGCCGACGACAGGCGCACCGTGTTCGTGCCGCCCTTCGACCACACGTCGAGCTGGCCGCCCGACTCCGCCGCCTGCGCGAGCAGCACGACCTTGTCCTCCGCGCCGACGACCTCGAGGCGGCGCACGCGGATCACGTCCTCGATGCGGGCGACCTGGGTCGCCGCCGTGAGCCCTCCGGCCGTCGCGACGCAGGCAATCGCGATCGTCGCGTTCCGCCAACGGCGCGCATCGCGGCGGGCGCTGCGGAGGTCGGACTCGATGCGGTCGAGTCGGGCGTCGAGGGAGCACTGCACGGTGGTCTGGTCGGAAGTTCCCATAGTGTCCGTAGGATACGCGCCACGATGAAGCAGAAGACCCTCGGCATCGGACTCGTCGGCACCAAGTTCATGGGCAAGGCCCACAGCAACGCCTGGATGTCGGCGCCCCGGTTCTTCGACCTGCCGCTGCACGTGGCGATGCGCGCGGTGGCGGGCACCAAGGTGGCCGAGGTCGCCGAGTTCGCCCAGCGCTGGGGCTGGCAGTGCTGCAGCGACGACTGGCACGACCTCGTGACCGACCCGCAGGTCGGGCTGATCGACAACTGCACCCCCAACCACGTGCATGCCGAGGTGTCGATCGCGGCCCTCGCCGCGGGCAAGCACGTCGCCTGCGAGAAGCCGCTCGCGGGCACGCTCGCCGACGCGAAGGCGATGCGCGACGCCGCCGCGAAGGCCGCGCGCAAGGGCGTCCGCACCTTCGTCTGGTTCAACTACCGCCGCTGCCCCGCGGTGGCGTTCGCGCACCAGCTCGTCCGCGAGGGGAAGCTCGGCCGCATCTTCCACGTGCGCGCCAGCTACCTGCAGGACTGGGGTGGGCCGTCGACGCCGCTCCTGTGGCGCTTCCAGGGCAAGCTCGCGGGGAGCGGCGCGCACGGCGACCTCAACGCGCACATCGTCGACATGGCGCGGTTCATCACGGGCGAGGAGGTCACCGAGGTGGTCGGCGCGATCGAGGAGACCTTCGTCAAGGAGCGCGACCTCGTCGAGAGCTCCGGCGGCGCGATCGCCGGCAAGGGTGCGCGGCGCGCGGCGCGCGGCACGCGCAAGGGCAAGAGCACCGTGGACGACGCCGTGCTGTTCCTCGCGCGCATGTCGGGCGGCGCGGTCGCGAGCTTCGAGGCGACGCGGCTCGCGACCGGGAACCAGAACCGGAACCAGATCGAGATCAACGGCGAGAAGGGAAGCGTGAAGTTCGACTTCGAGCGCATGAACGAGCTCCAGTGGTGGGATCACACGCTGCCCGCGCGGATGCGCGGCTGGAGCCGGGTGATGTGCACCGATGCCGCGCACCCCTACGCCGGCAACTACTGGCCCGCCGCGCACGTGCTCGGCTACGAGCACGGGTTCGTGAGCCAGGCCGCGGACACGGTGCTCGCGCTCGGCGGGAAGAAGCCCGTGGTGGCGATCCCCGACTTCGCGGATGCCTACGAGACGCAGCGCGTCCTCGAGGCCGCGATCCGCTGCGCGCGCACGCGGCGCCCGGTGGCGCTGGCCGACGTGAAGTGAGGCGGCGAGGCGGGCGGGTGCGCGGGGCGCACGCGGTGCCGGGCGGCCGCGACCGCGCCGCGCCGCGAGGGCGATTTGCTAGCCTCCGCGCATGGCAATCCGCATGATCGTCGCGATGCTCGTCGGCACCGTCCTCGCCTTCGGGTGGGGCGCGGCCTCCTGGACCTCGGGCCTCTACGACTTCGCGTTCCGGCCGTTCCCGGGCGACACGGGCGCGGCGATCGCCGCGCAGGTCGCGTCGTCCGCCGATCGCGACGGCGCGTTCCTCTACCCGAGCCCGCCGTCGGCCGAGGGCATGACGGAGCAGCAGGCGCAGCTCGCGCAGGACGCCTTCCTCGCCGAGCACCGCAAGGGCCCGCTGGTGATGGCGATCGTGCGCCGCGAGGGCATCGACCCGATGGGACCGACCGTGCTCGCCAAGGGATTCGCGATCGAGTTCTTCTGCACCGCGATGCTCGCGGCGATCGTCGGGATCGCGGCGAAGTTCGGTGCGCGCACGCCGGACCGCCTGGCGCTCGCGCTGCTGGTGCCGCTGTTCGCCGTGCTCGCCACGCACGGCGTGCTGTGGAACTTCTTCCACCTGCCGGACTCGTACGCGCTCGCGCTGTTCATCGACGGCCTCGTCGGGTGGACGCTCGCGGCCGTGCCGTGCGCGCTGATCATCAAGCCGACGAGGTCCTGACGTGAAGTTCCAGGCACCGAAGGGCACCCGCGACTTCTATCCCGCCGAGATGGCGGTGCGGCGGCGCATCGAGTCGGCGTGGCGCGAGGCGAGCGTCGCGTTCGGCTTCGACGAGATCGACGGCCCGACCTTCGAGCACCTCGAGCTGTACACCGCGAAGAGCGGCGAGGGGATCGTCAGCGAGCTGTTCAGCTTCCGCCGGGCGGGCGGCAGCGACGACTACGCGCTGCGGCCGGAGTTCACGCCGACGCTCGCGCGCATGGCGGCGGCGCGCGCGGCGCAGCTTCCCGTGCCGATCAAGTGGTTCGCGGTGCCGAACTTCTTCCGCGCCGAGCGCCCCCAGCGCGGCCGGCTCCGCGAGTTCTTCCAGTGGAACGTCGACCTGCTCGGCGCCGAGGGCCCCGCGATCGATGCCGAGGTGATCGGCGTCGCCGTGGGCGCGCTCGCGCGGCTCGGGCTCGGACCCGCGGACGTGCGCGTGAAGATCAGCCACCGCGTCGCGGCGGCGCGCCTCGTGCGCGCGCTCGGCGTCGCGGAGGAGTCGGTCGCGGCGGCGTTCGAGCTGCTCGACCGGCGCGACAAGATGCCGCCGGAGGAATTCACGAAGCGCGCCGCCGCGCTCGGGCTCGGCGGAGACTCGCTGTCGCGCTTCGAGTCCGCGGTCCGGACGCGGGTGCAGCTCGCGGACGGCATCGGCGCGCTCGCGGCCGCGGCGGGAATCCCCGCGGTCGAGCTCGCGGAGCTCGAGGCGCTGCGCGAGGCGCTCGTCGCGGCGGGGCTCGGCGAGTGGTGCGAGTTCGACCTCGGCATCGTGCGCGGGCTCGCGTACTACACGGGCACGGTCTTCGAGGTCCACGAGGCATCGGGCGGCGAGCGCGCGATCGCCGGCGGCGGTCGGTACGACGGCCTTGTCGAGCTGTTCGGCGGTCCAAAGACGCCGGCGATCGGCTTCGGCATGGGCGACGTCGTGCTCGGGCTCGTCCTCGCCGACCGGGGGCTCCTCCCGAAGGACGGGACCGAGCTCCTTCCCCGACCGGACGCGTTCGTCATCTCGGCCGGCGATCCCGCGGCGGACGCCGAGCTGCCTCGCCTCGTCGCGCGGCTGCGCGCGGGCGGTCTCCACGTGCGGCACAGCTACAAGGCCACGCGCAACGTCGGCAAGCTGCTGGCGGACGCGTCGAAGCAGCGGTCGCGGTTCGCTGTGATCCTCGGCACGGAGCTCGCCGAGGGGCGGGTACAGCTGAAGGACCTCGCGAGCGGCGAGCAGCGGCAGGTCGCGCTCGTTGACCTCGCGTCGGCGCTGCGCGCCGCAGGCGCCTGACATGCGGCGCACGCTCGTCGTCGTCGCGGTCGAGGCGGAGCGCGCGGCGCTCGGGGCGGCGTGCCTCGCGTCGCCCTCGGTGGACGTGGTCGTGGCCGGGATCGGGCGGACGAATGCCGCCGCGGCGACGGCCGAGGCGATCGCCCGCGCGGCCGCGGCGGGCCGGCCGTACTCGGCGGTCGTGTCGGCTGGAATCGCGGGTGCGCTGCCGGGCTCGAACCTCGAGATCGGCACGCTCGTCGTGGCCGACGCCTGCGTCTACGCGGAGGAGGGGATCGAGCTCCCCGGCGGATTCGGCGACATGCGCGCGCTCGGGTTCCCGCTCGGGGACTTCGACGGCAATCGCGTACCGGTCGACGGCGCGCTGCTTCGGGCATTCGGCGGGCTCGGTCCGGTCGGCGCGATCGCGACCGTCGCCACGTGCAGCGGGACCGACGCCGCCGCCGAGCGCGTGCGGCTCCGCACCGGCGCACTCGCCGAGGCGATGGAGGGCGCGGCGGTCGTCCACGCCGCGCGGCGCGCCGGCGTCCCCGCGATCGAGGTGCGCGCGATCAGCAACACCACCGGCGACCGCGGCACGCAGCGCTGGGACATCCCGCGCGCGCTCGCCGCGCTGGGCGCGGTCGGCACCGAAATCCGTTCCTGGTAATGGTGGCACCAATTTCCGCGTGTATGCGACGGCGTACGCGGCGCACCG
>JAIYBS010000243.1 GCA_027488415.1 Planctomycetaceae bacterium
CACACCGGCTTCTACAGCCTGCCCGACCGCTACCCGGTCGTCGAGGTCACGGCACTCACGCACCGCCGCGACGCGATCTACCCCACCACGCTCGTCGGCCTCCCGCCGCAGGAGGACTACTACCTCGGCAAGACCACCGAGCGCGTATTCCTGCCGCTCCTGCGGACGATCGTCCACGACATCGAGGACTACCACCTCCCGATGTTCGGCTGCTTCCACAACGCGGCGTTCGTGCGCATCCGCAAGGCCTACCCGCTGCAGGCGCGCCGCGTGATGTCGAGCGTCTGGGGCGCGGGGCAGCTCGCGTGGACCAAGATGGTGTTCGTCTTCGACGGCGACGCGCCCATCCACGACGAGGCCGCGGCGATGCGGCACGTGTTCCGATCGTGCGACTTCCTTCGCGACGTCGTCACGGTCGACGGACCGCTCGACATCCTCGACCACAGCGCGCCCTGGATCGGCGCCGGCACGAAGCTCGGCTTCGACTGCACGGCGAAGCTCGAGGGCGAGGCGCGAAACGGCGTGCCGCTCGGCGCGATCGCGCTTCCCTCAGACGCCGAGGTCGAGGACGCCCGGCAGGCGCTCACGCGGATCGCCGGCCCGGGATCCCGAGTGACGTTCCCGCCCGAAGGGCTCGGCCGGCTCGCGGTCGTCGAGATCGCGCCCGGCGAGTCGGCGAGGGCGCGGGCGATCGCGGAGTCCGCGCTGGCCGCGCTGCCAGGCGATCGCGGCGCCGCGGACTTCGTCGTCGTCTGCGACCACGGCATCGACCTCGGCGAGCATCTTCGCGGGTGGGCGGCGGCGTTCTTCCTGCTCGCGTCGAACGCCGATCCGTCGCGCGACCTCGTGCGGCGCGGCCGGCGCATCGCGATCGATGCGACGCGGAAGCTCCCCGGAGCCGGGCGCGACGGACTGCCGGTGCGCGACTACCCGCCGCTGGTGGCGACCGACGCGGAGACCGCGGCGCTCGTCGACCGCCGATGGGGCGAGTACGGCTTCGCGGGCCCCGCGGTGCCGACGCGAAGGGCGCCGGCGTGACCGCGCGCGCCACGGCGCCGGCCTCGGTGACCTGGGGCTGGCGCGCCGCGCTGGTGATCCTCTGCACGGCCTACGGGACGGTGGCGGCGCTCGTCGTGCGCGGGCTCGTGGGCGGGATCGGCTTCGGCGCGGCGGACATCGTGATCGTCGCGGCCGCGACGCTCGTGGCGATGCTCGCGATCGTCCCCATGGCGGCGGTGATCGACCTGCCCGAAGCGCTCTGGGAGCACTGGATCCCGGAGCGGCGCTGGCGCGCGGGACGCTGCCCGTCGTGCGGTCACGAGAGCCGCCAGGAGCGGTGCCCCGAGTGCGGCGCGCCCTTCGAGCAGCCCGCGTCGTGGGCCGCCGACTGGTCGTCGCTCCGCCGCGCCGCGTGGGTCGTGCTGCCCGCGTGGGCGCTCGGCACGATGGCCGGCGCGATGCTCGCGACGCTCGACGAGTCGGCGTTCCGCGCGCAGGTCGAGGTGCTCCGCTCGCGCGACCCGGAGCTGCGCGACCACTCGCGCCCGCGCGCGTGGCCCGCGTCCTTCGCGGAGCTCCGGTGAAACGCCGGCCGTGGCTTCGCGGGCCCTCCGCCCTTTGAGTCGCCGAAGGTGGCGGGCTGACCGCGCGCGTGCGAGGCCCACGCCGCGCCGCCCGACCAAACGACCCGTAGACTCGAGCGACCCATGGAAGACCCCAAGGCGAACGACGACGCAAAGGCCCGGTTCGCGGGCGCCACCCGGCTGCAGCTCCACCTCGGTGGCTGGGAGGTGAAGAAGGACTGGATCATCGTCAACGTCGAGGACCGGCCCGGCGTCGACGTGCGCGGCAACTGCACCGACCTCTCGATGTTCCCCGACGGCAGCGCCGTCGAGATCTACGCGTCGCACGTGTACGAGCACCTCGGCTACAACGACGAGCTCCCTCGCGCGCTCAACGAGGCGCACCGCGTGCTGATGCCCGGCGGCCGGCTGCGCATCTCCGTGCCGGACCTCGAGATCCTCGCGCAGCTGGTGCTCGCGACCGCGCACGACGTGAACGCGCAGTTCTTCGTGCAGCGCATGATCATGGGCGGCCAGACGGAGCCCTTCGACTTCCACAAGACGGGGTTCTCGTACGCGATCCTCACCGGGATCCTGAAGCAGCACGGCTTCAAGGACTTCCGGCGGGTCGACGACTTCGGGCTGTTCGAGGACACCTCGAAGCTCGTGTTCGCCGGCCGCAAGATCAGCCTGAACGTGCAGTGCATCCGCGCGGCAGGGCCGAGCCCCGTGCCGGTCGCGCCGAGGGCGCAATGAAAATGCGCCGGGGGACGCCCGGCGCAGTTCCCGAAAACATGCCGGGGGCCCCCCGGCATGTTTTCCTCACTTCGGTGCGCGGCGGCGGCCGATCGCCTCGCCCGCGGACTGCACGGGCTCGAGGTTGACCGACTCGGTGCCCGCCGTGGCGGCGGGCGCCGCGGGTGCGGCCGGCTTCGCGGCGACCGCGGGCGCGGCGGCCTTGCCGGGCACCGGGTACTTCGACACGAACTCCGGCTTCAGCACGAAGTAGTAGAACGTGCCGTCGGCGAACTGGTTGCCCGCGAGGATCTCCGCGGCCGCGCCGACGCCCATGTAGATGTCGGCCCGGCCCGCCGCGCGGATCGCGCCGCCGGTGTCCTGGTCCATCATGAAGCGATCGAAGTCCTTCATGCGTCCCGCGTAGTCGGCGGTCTGCGTGTCGAACAGCATCACGAGGCCGCGCGGGAAGATCTTCTTGTCGGTGGCGACGCTCGCGTGGTCGGTGACCGGCACGCCGAGCGAGCCCGCGGGCCAGTTCTTGCCGTCGTAGAACGAGAAGAACACCATGTTCTCGTTCTTGTCGATGTACTGCTGCACGAGCGCCTGGTCGCGCTCGTAGAGGCGCTTGATGGTCGACAGGTTGCGCTCGCGCTTGGTGATGACCCCGCCGTCGACGAGGCTCGTGCCGAGGCCGATGTACGGGCGCCCGGTCTTGCCGGCGTAACCGACGTACTTGACCGTGTTGTCGGGAAGGATCAGCTTCGCGCTGCCGTTCACCTCGCACACGTAGACCTCGAAGCCGCTCGAGAGCCAGATGACCTCCTTGCCCGCGAAGGCATTGGAGGCCAGCAGCTCCTTGCGCGACGGCCAGGCGCCGATCGAGCCGTCCGCGGCGCGGCGGCC
Organism: Planctomycetaceae bacterium; assembly: GCA_027488415.1. Taxonomy (GTDB): domain Bacteria; phylum Planctomycetota; class Phycisphaerae; order Phycisphaerales; family SM1A02; genus UBA966. Next base: position 3,204 of record JAIYBS010000243.1, read on the forward strand.
GAGCGGCTCGCCCGTCACGCTGTCGGTGACCAGGTCCGCGGGCCGCGCGTACAGCGGGAAGCGGAAGGTCTCGGTGCGCGTCA
>JAIYBS010000158.1 GCA_027488415.1 Planctomycetaceae bacterium
GCCCTCCACCTTGTCGCCCACGGCGGCGTAGCCCACGGCGGCGAGGTCGACCTTCAGCGTCTTGCGGACGGGCACGATGCCGGCGGCGGCGAGCTCGGCCGGGGTCATGCGGTCGAGCGTGCCGCCGGGACCCGCGATCGCGGGGGAGAGCGTCGAGAGGTCGGTCGCGCCGGCGAGGTCGATCTCGTAGATGCGCTTCTGGCTCGATGCGCCGACCGCGCTGTCGCGCTCGACCACCAGGAAGCGCCCGGGTCCGGAGGCGCAGGCGTCACCGAGCTTGTCGCTGGCGCCGCCCTCGAGGACGTAGGCGTACTCGGCGACGACGGTGCGGGTCACGGAGTTGAACTTGGCGATTCGGACGAGCCGCGAGGCCTTCGAGTTCGCGTCGTTCGTGACGTCCGGGTTGTCCAGCGGGCTCTGCACGAAGCAGAAGAGCATGTCGTCCCACACCGCGATCGCCTCGAAGCCGCGGTTCTCGCGGCGCTGGGCATAGACCGCGGGGAACGCCTCGGTGCCGAGGGTCGCGCCGTAGGCGTTGGCTCCGACCGGCACGAAGCGCTCGAGCATGCGGCCGGTCGCGTCGAAGCGGTACAGCGAGGGCCGGTACTCGTCGCACATCCAGAACGAGCCGTCCGAGGTGCGCACGAGGCCCTCGAGGTCCGCGCCCAGCGGGTCGAGCGCGAGCGGATTGCCGAACAGGTCGCAGGGATCCTCGTCGGTGTTCGCGAGACCGGCGGACTGCCCGAGCACGTTCGGCAGGCCCGAGAGCGGCGAGCCGTCCGGCTTGCGGAGGAGGAGCTGGCCGGTGAGCGCGAGCGCGTTGGTCGCGGGGTTGTAGGTGAACGTGCAGATGCGCGGCTGGTACGCGGGCAGCACGAACGGGCGCTCGAGCGCCGCGTCACCGTCCACGTTTACCGGCTCGCAGTTGGGGCCGCGGTCGGGGTGCGCGAGGAAGGTGATCACGCCGGTGGTCGCGTCGATCGAGTCGAGCCAGAGGCCGCTGAAGCCGCCGAGCAGGATGTCCTGCCCCGCGGCGGTGGTGCCGATCACCGGCGGCGCGGTGAGCGCGGCGGTGGTCAGGCTTGCGGTGCCGGAGCCGTGCGCCTTGTAGCCGAGGGGCCGGACCGCGACGATCGCGCGCGCGGCGATGTCGACGACCGCCACGGCGCTGTGCTCCTGCAGGGTGACCCAGGCGGTGGAGGAATCCGCGGAGACCGCGATGTACTCGGGCTCGAGGTCCTGCCCGATGGTGGGCGAGTTCGGGCCGAAGGTACGGATCGACGCGTCGATCACGCCGGCGGGCAGGCCGTTGAAGCCGACGGTCGTCACGCCCGCCTGCGAGATCGGGCCCGTCACGTCGATGATGCTGATCGACCCCTCGGGATCGACCGCGTAGTTGGTGTCGGGCTCGCCCTCGTTGGCCGACAGGACCTTCGTTCCGTCCGGCGTGAAGCAGACCATGTCGGGGAGCGCGCCGACCGTGACCAGGCCCACGAAGGCACCGGAGGTCGTGTGGAAGATGACCTTGCCCGGATCGGTCTTATTGGTGGCCGACACGGCAGCCACAACCAGGCCGTTGCGCACCGCGACGCTCTGCAGCTCCGCGCCGTAGGGCAGCATCGGGATGACGCCGACGCGGATCGGGGCCGCGGGCACCGAGAGATCCATGATGTCGATCGAGGCGGTCAGCGCGTTGACGACGAACGCGCGGGAGGTCGCGGGATCAAACGCGGCGATCTCCGCGGCCGAGACGTCGTAGCCGCCCGCGGTCGAGCGCCCGAGGAACTGCAGCGAGATGAAGGGCGATCCCGCGAATGCGACTCCGGAGAGCGACGCGGCGAGGAGCGAGGCAAGGTGAATGCGCATGACGGGCTCCAGGTAAGAGAGAAGGGGACTCGATCCGAGAGGGCTACGGAATCGTCTGCAGGCCCGGTGTGAATCCTGTTCAGGGCGAACTCACGCCCGGTTAAGGTCGTGCCCGGGAACGCGCGCCGGCGCAGTGCATTCCGAAGGCGGATCCGTCGGCCGGAGCGGTCCATTCACCCGCTCTCTCGCTCGTAACCAAAGGCGTGGCCTTTGGTTGCCGCTCGCTCCCTTACCCTCCACGCCATGCTGCCCGTCCTCGCCCGCGCGTGCAAGGTCTTCGTCCTGATCGGCCAGTCCAACATGGAGGGTCAGGGGGTCGTCGACCTCAAGGGTCCGGACTACAACAACGGCCGCGGCACGTTGGTCGCGCTCGCCGAGGACCCGGCGACCGCGGAACTGGTGGCGCCTCTTCGCAGGGGCGACGGATCGTGGGTCGTGCGCGACGACGTCTTCGTGCGCTACACGCCCGAGGGGAAGCCGGCGAAGTCGGGGCCGCTCGGCTTCGGGTTCACGCCGTACCTCGACCAGCACCACTTCGGGCCGGAGATCGGGATCGGCCACGTGCTCGGCGACGCGATCGACGAACCCGTGCTGCTCGTGAAGGTCGCGTGGGGCGGCAAGAGCCTGTTCGCCGACTTCCGGCCGCCGTCCTCGGGGGGAACGATCGGGCCGTACTACGCGCGCGCGGTGGCCGACGTGCACGCGGCGCTCGACGGGGCCTTCCGCGAGATCCCGGCGCTTGCCGAATGCCGCCCCGAGCTCGCGGGCGTGATCTGGTACCAGGGCTGGAACGACGGCTGCGACCCAAAGCGCGCCGTGCCCGAGTACGAGCAGAACCTGGTGAACCTCGTCGGCGATCTGCGACGCGAGTTCGATGCGCCGCGGCTTCCCGTGGTGATCGGCGAGCTGACGGGCCCGTGGGTAGAGGCGCCCGACGAGTGGAACACGCTGCGGCGTGCGCAGGCCGCGGCCGCGGCGCGCCCCGAGATCCGCGGCGACGGACCAACGCCGCGCGCATGCTTCGTGCCCACCGCGGCGTTCGTGCGCACCCCCGAGGAATCGCCCAATCCCGGCCACGGGCACCACGAGTTCGGCAACGCCGAGACGTACCTGCGTGTCGGCAATGCCCTCGGCGAGGCGATGCGCTCGCTCGCGGTCGTCGGATCGCCGGCGTTCGTGCCGACGCTGCCAGCGGCTCCGGCTGCGGAGCCCGCGAAGGGCGAGATGTCGGGCTACATGCTCGTGCCGGTCGAGCGCGTGCCCGAGGAGTTCAACGCGGGGTTCTCGCTCTACGCGGCGGCGTGGCCGCTGGTCGAGCGCTACCCGGGCTCGAACTTCCAGACCGGCCTCTTCGGCACGTGGATGTTCGCGCAGTTCAAGCGTGACCCCGACGGCCAACATGACACGGGCGACAAGCCCGGCTCGATGTACTCCGACATCGAGGGCGGTCTCGGCTGGTGGCGCGACACGCGCTTCGCGACGACGGTGCCGAAGTTCATCATGGGCGGCGTCGCGCCGGACTTTGCCGCGTGGGCCAACGGTCCGGGCGCCGGCAAGGGCCGCGACTGGTCGAAGCCGCTCGGCAAGGATGCGATCGCGCAGCTGAGTCCCTGGGTCGTGTGGCCGCCGGATGGCCTGAACCTGGCGCAAGGCACCTGCGGCGAGCTGTTCGGCTACGGCTACGTTCCCCTGCCCCTCGTGCCCGCGGTGACGGCCGCGCCGGGGCGCCCGATGGCGATGGGCGACCAGTGCTGGACGCTCTTCGTGAACTCCGCGAACTTCAAGGGGCCGGTCGCGTTCTTCACGCCGCGCTTCTGGGCCGAGCACGCGATCGAGCGTCCGGAGCTCGCGGGCAAGCTGCTCGACACGCGCGGGAGCGATCCGAACAAGGCGTTCCAGATGGAGACGCAGTGGGTGCCCGCATGGCTCGGCGCGCCGGGCGCGGATGGCGCGGTGCATGCGCGCGTGGCGCCGACCTCGTTTCCCGTGGACGACGCGGGCCGCACGACCGTGCTGCACCGGCTCACCTGCTACACACGTGCGGCGCTCTCCGATGCGGTGCGCGCCTGGTTCGCGGGCGGCCCCGCGGCGAGCGGCGCGCTCGATCCTGCCGCGTCGCACGTGCAGCGCTTCGGGAACGGCGGCGGCTCGACGTGGCAGATCTTCGCCGAGAACACGAAGGACGACGCGCGCCGGGATATCGACTGGAACGCCTTCGGCACCCCCACCGCGCATGACGGGATGACCTACGGGTTCACCTGGAACACCGCGCTCGTGAAGCGGATCGACGACGGCCCCGCGGGACC
>JAIYBS010000232.1 GCA_027488415.1 Planctomycetaceae bacterium
CCGTGCTGCGCGTCCTCGGCGCGAGCTCGGGACGCGTGTTCGGGCTCGTCCTCACCGAGAGCCTGGTGATCGCGATGGCCGGCGCGGCGGCGGGCGTCGTGCTCGCGCTCGCCGGCGGGATCGCCGCGAGCAGCTGGCTGAAGTCGTCGATCGGACTCGTGATCGATCCCTCCCTCGACCCGCGGTCGACGGTGATCGTGGTCGGCGGAGCGGTGGCGCTCGGCGCGCTCGCCGGGATCCTCCCCGCCTGGCGCGCGTACCGGATCCCCGTCGCCGAGAGCCTGCGACCCGCCGCCTGAACCCGGAGACCCGAGCGATGAACGGACTGAGAGCGCTGTGGCTGGTCGGTGCCCTGCTCGTGGGAGCGGCGGCGGCGCTGCTCCTCACCGGCGGTCCGACGGAGCCGGCACGCACCACGGCGGAGCCGCAGCGGCGCGAGGCTCCGACTGCGGCGGGACCGGCAGCTGGTCCCACGGCGGCTGCGCCCGCGGCAGCACCGGCGACGGCCGCGGCGACCGCGGCGACGGCCGCCCAAGCGGCTCCCTCCCCGGCAGCTCAGGCTTCGCCTTCGGCCGCCACCGGCGCGGATGCGCCGCCGCGAGCGCCCGTGGTCCGCGCGAAGGACGCAGTCGACCTCGGCCTCGACCAGCAGATCAAGGACGCGAAGGTCGTTGCCGGCAACATCGTCCCCCGAAAGGACCGCAACGGCGACGAGATGCTGCTCTACGCCGACGGCAAGTACGAGATCCGCGGCAAGGGCACCGAGGAGAGTCCCTACCGCGTCAGCTGGGAGTGCCTCGCGAGCGCGTCGGAGAGCTACATGCCGCGGCTGAACGAGCGCGAGATCCCGCAACGCATCGCGCTCCTCAACGGCAAGGTCGTCGAGGTCGAGGGCTACCTCGCGTTCCCGCTGATGGTGAGCGAGGCGAAGGAGCTCCTGGTGATGCTGAACCAGTGGGACGGCTGCTGCATCGGCGTGCCGCCCACGCCCTACGACGCGATCGAGGTGAAGCTCGTCGAACCCGCCAAGCGCGGCGGCAAGCATGCGACATTCAACTACGGCGGCGTGCGCGGCACGCTGAAGGTGGACCCGTACCTCGTGGAGAACTGGCTCGTGGGCCTGTACATCCTCGAGAACGCAAAGATGATCGAGGGCGCCAAGCCCGAACTCTGACCGAGACCGGACACACACGATGAACACCGCAACCCTCGCGATCGCGGCGGCCGCCGCCGGATTCCAGGCACCCGCGACCGACGCTCCGCCGACCGCCGCCACGCCCCAACCCGCGATCGCGGCCGTAGAGCGTCGCGACGCGGCCTCCCTCGAGGCGGCGCTCGCCGCGCTCGCGGAGCGGCACCCCGGGCTGGTCGCTCGGACGACGATCGGCACGTCGCCGCGGAAGCTCCCGATCCACCTGCTCACGCTCTCCTCCGACCCGGCGACCGCGGCCGCGCGCCCCGCGATGCTGCTCGTCGCCGGCATGGACGGGCCGCGCTGGTCCGGAACCGAGGCGGCCCTGGTGGCGGCGGAGGCGATCGCCGCGGAGCACCCGGAGCTCCTGAAGGAGATCACCCTCTACGTGGTGCCGCGCGGCAACCCGGATGCGGCCGAGGCGTTCGCCGTCGGGCCGCGCCGCGACCACTCGGCCGACGGCGCGGTCCACGACAACGACCGCGACGGCCGCGTCGACGAGGATGCGCCGCGCGACCTGAACGGCGACGGGCTCATCACCCAGCTGCGAGCGAGCGGCACGATCTTCCCGTGGCCGGCACCGACGGTGGTCGCCGACCCGGCCGAGCTTCGGCTCCTGCGGGCGCCCGACGCGAAGGCCGGCCAGGTGCCGGTCTACACCACGTGGACCGAGGGAATCGACTCGGACGGCGACGGCCGCATCGCGGAGGATTGGCCGGGCGGGCTCGACCCGGAGCGAAACTTCCCGCACCGCTGGCCGGAGTTCGAGGACGAGGCGGGTGCCTACCCGCTGATCGCGCCCGAGGCGAAGTCGCTCGCCGACTTCGTGATGACGCACCCGAACATCTTCGCCGCGACCGTCCTCGGGCGCCACGACACCGTGATCACGCTGCCGGACGCCAAGGCCAAGACGCCGGGCGGCATGCCCGTGATGATCGCCGAGGAGGATGCCGCCGCCTACGGCGAGCTCGCCAAGGCGTGGAAGGAGGTCGTCGGCCAGAAGCGCGCCGAGGGGCGCGACACGGCGGGCAGCTTCGTCGCCTGGATGAACGCGCAGCGCGGCGTGCCGACGGTCGCGTCGACCCTGTGGGGCCGGCCCGACCTGCCGGAGCCGAGCGAGGAGGAGAAGGCCAAGTCCAAGGACAAGGACAAGGACAAGGACAACGAGAAGAACAAGGAACGCGCCTCCGCCGGCAAGCCTGCCGACGAGGAGGCCGCCGCGTGGCTCGCGTACAGCGACCGCGTGCGCGGCGGTGCCGGGTTCGTTCCGTGGACCCGCATCGAGCACCCGCAGGTGCCCAACACGGAGGTCGGCGGCTGGGTCGCGGGCTTCCGCGAGAATCCGCCGCTCGAGGACGTCGCTCCGCTCGGCCGCAAGTGCGCGGAGTTCCTCGTCCGTGCCGCGGGCCATCGTCCGCGCGTCGAGCTCTCGAAGCCGGTCGTGACCGCGGTGGGACCCGGCCTGTGGCGCGTGGAGGCATCGCTCTCGAACACCGGCCGCCTGCCCACCGTCATGCGCGGCGGACGCGCGGACACGGTCACCCCGGCCCACGTGGTGCGTATCACGGTGCCCGTCGAGCGCGTGAAGTCGGGCCGGCGGTCCGACATCGTGCACGGGATCGATCCGGGCGAGCTCCGCAGGTACTCGTGGATCGTCGCCGCGCCTCCCGACGAGGAGATCGCGGTCGAGCTGCTCTTCAACGGGACGACGTCGACGCGCTTCGCGTTCCGCGACGGCGCCGAGACGCAGTCCGGCAACGGAGGTTCGCGATGAGGCTCCGACTCCCCTTCCTGGCCGCGGCCGCGCTTGCCGCGTGCGCACCGGCGTTCGCCCAGCAGCGCATCGCGTCGAAGGTCGACATCCCCTTCGACCGCTTCCACGACACCGACGCGCTCGAGGGGCACATGTTCCGCCTCGCCGAGGGCTACCCGTCGCTCTGCCGCGTGGAGCGCATCGGGACGACGGCCCTCGGTCGGCCGATCCTCGCGCTCGTCATCAACAACCGCGCCACCGGCGACGAGGGCTCGAAGCCCGCGATGTACATCGACGGCGCGATCCACGCCAACGAGATCCAGGCCGGCGAGACGGTCCTCTACACGGCGTGGTACCTGCTCTCGGGCCACGGTCAGGTCCCGAAGGTCACGGAGCTCGTCGACCGCTCCACCTTCTACCTGCTGCCGCTGGTGAACCCGGACGGTCGCGTCGAGTGGTTCACGAACCCGAACACGCCGAACTCCGCCCGCACCGGCCAGGCCCCGACCGACAACGACGGCGACGGACTGAAGGACGAGGACGGCCCGAACGACCTCGACGGCGACGGCA
>JAIYBS010000293.1 GCA_027488415.1 Planctomycetaceae bacterium
CGTCCCACGCGTCGAGGTACCGCACCCACGCCACGAGCACCTGCTGCGTCGGCACGGAGGAACCCGCGCTCGCGAGCTCGCGCACCAGGTCCGACGGCGACACGACCGGCGGAATGTCGCTGCCGTAGGTGAAATCAGCGCCCCTTGCCGGAGCGGCGAACGACGTCGCCAACGCAACCACCGCCGCGAGCACCCACCGGACTGCGCGCGGCGCGAGGGTCACATCGCGCTCCCGAGCCCCATCACGCGGCGCCAGGTGCTCACCTGCCCGAGGTGCATCTGCACGTGGCCGACGCACAGGAAGGTGATCGCCCCGCCCTTGTGCGGGAACATCTCCTTGAAGCGTCCCTCCGCCGGGTTCTCCTCGGCGAGCACCGAGTCGGGCGCGGTCTCGAGGGCCTTGGCCACGGCGCGGTAGCCGGCGTTGAAGTGCTCCATCACCTCGTCCTTCGACGGGTACGCGTGCTCGGGCTTCGCCTCGACGCCGGCCTTGAAGCGGTCGTCCCAGCCGGCCGGGTTCGGCACGATGAGGTCCGGGCGACCGAGCATCGCGAGCGCGCGGTGCGGGTAGATCGCCAGGTGCGCCATGTAGAAGGCCGGGCACACCACGTCCTTCGCCGGGAAGTGCGCGAACTTGTCGGCCGGGATCGTCTTGGTGAGCGCGTCGGCGTAGCCGAGGCCGAGGTTCAGTCCGGAGAGCACGTAGGAGGCGTAGGGCATGCGCGCAGTCTATCGGCGCGCCCCTCGCTCACGACCCGACGCATCGGTCGTACACGGCCTGCGCGGCGACGGGGTCGACGGTCCCGCGCACGATCGCTCGCCCGTCGGCGAAGAGCGTCAGCTCGGTCGCCGCGTCCACGTTCCCGACGAGCAGTCCGTCCCGCACCGCGAACTCGCCGAGCGCGGAGAGCCGCCCGCGCATGCGCTCGAGGTCGACCGGCCCGGCCACGGCGGGTCGCACCTGCACCGCGTTTCGGCCGCAGAGCACCGTGCAGCGCTCGCCGGGGGCCTCGAGGAACTCGAATCGCCGCGCGCCGCAGCAGGGGCAGTCCGCGCGCGCCGCGCCCGCGAGCGGCATGCGCACCGTGCGGTTCGCCGCGAGGTCGACCGACCAGAGCGACCGGTCGACGAGCTCCGTGCGCCCCGCCAGCAGCATGATCGCCTGCGCGGCCGCGTGCGCGCCCACCATGGCGACGGCCGGACCGAACACGCCGGCCGTGTCGCACGTCTCGCCCTCGCCCGCCGGCGGCGCGTCGGGGAAGATGCAGCGCAGGCACGGCGCGTCCTCGCGCGCCACGCCCAGCGCACCCGCCGCGCCGGCGAGCACCGGCATCGAGGTCCCGCGGAACGCCACCGCGCCCGCATGCACGAAGGGCTTGCCGAGCTTCACCGCGGCGTCGTTCAGCAGGTACCTCGTGGCGTAGTTGTCGAGTCCGTCGACCACCACGTCGCAGTCGCCGACGAGGTCCTCCGCGTTGCCGGCGCCGAGGTGCTCGACGCACGCATGCACTCGAAGCGAGGAATCGATCGCCCGCACGCGGCGCTTCGCGGCCTCCGCCTTGGGCACGCCGTCGCGCGCGTCGGTCTCGACGTAGAGCGACTGCCGCTGCAGGTTCGTGAGCTCGACCACGTCGCGGTCGACGAGCGTCAGCGTGCCGACGCCCGCGCGCGCGAGCAGGTCGATCGCCGCGCACCCGAGCGCGCCGCAGCCGACCACGAGCGCATGAGAAAGGCGCAGGTGCCCTTGGGCACCTGCGCCGAATCCTGGCAGGATCTCCTGGCGGTGGTGACGAGTCACCACGCCGGGCTCACCACGCGAAGTGCGCGAACGCCTTGTTGGCGTCGGCCATGCGGTGGGTGTTTTCCTTGGTCGTGACGGCCTTGCCCTCGCCCTTCGCGGCGTCCATCAGTTCCTTCGCGAGGCGCAGGTGCATCGGGCGACCGCGCTCCTCGCGGATGGCCTCGATGATCCAGCGGAAGGTCAGGCTCTGCTGGCGGCGACGGTTCAGCTGCATCGGCACCTGGTAGTTGGCGCCGCCGACGCGCTTCGAGCGGACCTCGACCACGGGGCGCACGTTGTCGCACGCCTTCTGGAACAGCTCGATGGCCGTCTTCGGGAGGTTCTCGTTCTTGTCCTTGTCCAGGCGGGTCTGGATCTCGTCGAACGCGCGGTAGACCACGCGGGTCGCGGGACCCTTCTGGCCGCCGCGCATCATGCAGTTGATGAACTTCGAGACGACCTTGTCCTGGTAGCGGGGATCGGGCTTGAGCTGCGACTCGCTGGCGGTGAACTTCTTCGGCATAGTGATCTCCTCTGGCGGTTCCGGCGGTTGCCGGGGTCTTCATCCCGACCGGGACGTGCGTCCCTGGGTGCGGTCGGGATTACTCGCCGATTCGTGGCGGACGGCACGCGGGAACATCCCGCGGCCAAGGTGCATGCGATTACTTCTTCTTCGCGGCGGCGGCGGCCTTCTTCTTGACGCCGTACTGCGAGCGGCCCTTCTTGCGGCCCTCGACGCCGAGGCAGTCGAGCGTGCCGCGGACGATGTGGTAGCGAACGCCCGGCAGGTCACGGACGCGGCCGCCGCGCACGAGCACGATCGAGTGC
>JAIYBS010000282.1 GCA_027488415.1 Planctomycetaceae bacterium
ACGTCGAGCTGCAGCTCGTACTCGTCCATGATCGACTGCAGCTTCGCGAAGGTCTCCTTCGAGAGGCCAGCCTCGTCGAGCACGAGGAAGAGGTTCACGCCCTCGCCGCTGATGGTCGCGCGCGGAAGCGTCTTCTCGCGGGCCAGGAAGCGCTCGAACGACGGCCACTTCTTCTGCTGCGGCTCGGAGAGCGAGGCCTGCAGGCCCTCGACGAACGACTTGCGCAGGCGCGACTTCGTGTCCGTCCACTTGTTGAAGTCGGTGACCATCTCGCCGAGCGAGGCGCGCATCTGGTCGAAGGCGCCGCTCGACTTCATCTCCTTCTGCACCTGCTCGCCGAGCTTCTCCATCTGCGAGCGGAAGAACTGCTGGCGCTCCTCGGGAGTGAGCTCGGAGCCCTTCTCCTGCGCCATCTGCTCCATCTGCTGGCGCGCCTCGTCCATCGCGCCGCGCCACTTCTCCTGCATCTCGGGCGACATCATCGGGGCCATCATCTGGCGGCCGATGTCCTGCATCTGGTTCATCATCTCCTCGCGCGCGGGCTCGAAGGCGTCCTCGTAGTCGCGCATCAGCTGCTCGACGACGGCCATCTGCGCCTCCTCGAGGGAGAGCTGGTCCTTGAAGAGCGGCACGTCGCGCCGGACGAAGTCGGGCTCGAAGGCGTCGCGGATCTGGTTCTGGATGCCCATGCGGCCCATGCCGCCGCGGAACATGCCGCCGCCCTGGCCTCCGCGGCCGCCGCCCTGACCGCGGCCTCCTCGACCGCCGTCCTGCGCGGCCGGCGGCGCGCCGTCCTGGGCGAGCGCGGACGTCTGGAGCAGGGTCTCGGCCGAAAGCACTGCGACCACGGCGAGCGAGAGGGCGCGACGGACGGACACGGACGAGGCGATCAGGGTCATGGATCGGTTCCTGGTTCTCGGACTTTGCTGCACCGGGCGGACGAGCCCGGCCGAGCGGTAGGTGGCAGAACGCGATGCCGATGGCGCTATGTCAGCGATTTGCCCGGATTTCTCGCAGACTGGCGATCCTTCGGCCGTTGTTGGAACATATGAGTCTATGGGATCGGCACGAAGCCGTTCCCCGGACAGGAGTTGCGCCGACCATGATCCACACGATCCGAACCCACCTCGCTTCCGCGGCTGCCGCCGCGCTCGCCGGCATCGCCGGGGCGCAGGGCGTTCCGGCGATCCCCGCCTGGGATCCGGGAAGCTCGTTCGCGGTCGATCCGAACATCACCGAGGCGCTGAACACCGGCGCGCGGTTCGGCTTCGCGGTCGCGATGACCGGCGACTACGCGGTCGTCGGCGCGCCCGACGTGCGCCTGCGCGACAACCGCTTTCCTGCGCTGAACCTCGCGACCAACGGAGCCGGTGCGGCCTTCGTCTTCAAGCGCACCGCCGGCACCAACGAGTGGGCGTTCGTGCAGCGCCTGATCGCACCGACCCGCGTGCTCGCGCAGACGGGCTGCAGCGTGGCGATCGACCCCGTCACCGACGACATCGTCGTCGGCGCATGGGGCTACGACGCGGTCGCGGCCTTCGGCGGCGCGGCGTTCGTCTACCGCAAGGGCTCGGGCGACTCGTGGGGCGAGGCCGCGAGCGCGGTGTCGTTCGGCACGGCGACGCGCGAGCCTTCGCAGGTCCTCGCGCCCGAGGAACTCGAGGCCATCGACCAGTTCGGCTTCGCGGTGGCGATCGACAACGGGACGATCGCCGTCGGCTGCCCGCTCAGCGGAAGCACCAACACCGGCGCGGTCTACCTGTGGGAGCTCGGCGCATCCGAGTACGCGTTCACCGAGAAGCTCACCGACGACGGCGCCGGTGCCAACGACCAGATGGGCACGAAGCTCGCGATCAGCGGCGACCTGCTCGCCGTCGGCGTGCAGAACGACGACGTCGAGGGACGCCTGAACGCGGGCAGCGTGCTCGTCTACCGACGCGAGTCGGGCAGCTGGGCACGTGCCGCCCGCGTCACCGCGCCGACGCCCGCGACCAGCGCGGCGTTCGGCTCCGCCGTCGCGATCGTCGACACCGCCGACACCGACTGGATCGTCGTCGGCGCGCCGACGCAGGCATCGGGGCGCACGACGTCGGTCGCGGGCAACGGCGCCGCGTACGTCCTCTCGAGCATCGACGACGGCACCACGTGGACGCGCGACGCGTCGCTGCTGCCGCGCACGGACAACATCAACAACAACTTCGGCTACGCGGTCGCGGTGACGCAGGACGACCCGCCGCTGGTGCTCGTCGGCGCGCCGGGCTTCGACACCGCGATCCCCTCCGAGGCGGACCCGGACGTCCTCTCGCAGGTCGTGAACGGCGGCGCGGGCTTCTGCTTCGAGCGCAGCGCGGGCACGTGGGAGCGGCGGGGCACCGGGCCGATCCGCGGCGACGCGTGGGCACCCGCGGCGATCGCCGGCAGCAACATCGGCCGTGCCGTCGCGCTCCCGCCGGGAAGCGGCACGTTCAGCATCGTCTCCGCCGACACGCCGACCGGCGGGCTCGGCAGCGTCTACCCGTTCCAGTTCCGCACCGCGCAGATCGGCACCGGCGACGACGAGGTCTCGGGACCGGCCGCGGGCGCCCTCGACGCCGACGGCAACCCGAGCGACGGCTCGACGCCGGGCACGGGCACCGGCGGCACCGGCGGCGGCATCACCGGCGGCGGCTCGCCGACCCCGGGCATCACCGCCGGCCCCGGCGCCGTGACCCTCCCGCTCACGCCGATCATCTACAACTGGGGCATCGTGAAGGGCTCCGCGGTTTCGCTGAGCGGCCGCCGCGTGCACCTGCTGCAGACCGACGGAAAGCACCGCGGCCAGCGGCCCGAGTTCCGCTACCTCGGCGACCTCCCGGAGGGCGCGACGTACGTCGGCTCCGGCGACATGAACGGCGACTTCTCCGGCGACATCGTCTTCGTGGCGCCCGGCGAGGTGCTGAAGTACTGGAAGCGCGACGCGTTCACCGTCACCGAGACGGCGACGATCGACACGCTGCCCGCCGGCTTCGACGCGATCACCGTCGCGGACGTCGACGGCGACTCGAACGACGACATCCTGCTCCAGGGCACGGTCGACCCGAGCCAGCTCCGGGTGTGGGGCATCTCGGGCGGCGCCATCGCGAGCTCCGACGAGTACGAGCTTCCCGCGGGCGACTGGACGGTCTTCACCGGCAACTTCCGCACGGCCAGGGCAACCGACATCCTGCTGCGCGACCGCCGCACGGGCGTCGTCCGCGTGCTCGTGCCGGACGGCGCGGGCGGCGCGACGTTCCCGGTGATCGCGTCGCGGCCCGCGAACGTGCGCCTCGCCGGCTTCGGCGACATCGACGGCAACGGGCAGCCCGACATCTTCTGGCAGGGCGGCGAGAACGAGGTCGACCTGATGGACCAGGACGAGGACGGCAACTACGTGCGCATCGCGCGCCGGCGCACCGGCTTCGCCGACGGGAACATCGTGAACATCCGCGACTGGAACGACGACGGCACCATCGACTTCTGGATGCGCCGCGGCAACCGCAACTACATCCAGTACGGCCAGGTGATCAATGGCTACGTGTACGGCAAGGGCTCGCGCGACCTGCGCGACGTGCCGGGCACGGTGGTGAGCGTCGCGGAGCGCTGACGCGCGCCGCGCACGCGATCAGCCGAGCAGCGCCGAGACCACGTCCGCGTTCACGCGACGGCTGTCGAACAGGCGCTCCGCGCGCTCGCGCGATGCGCGGCCCATGCGGACGACCATCGAAGGGTCCTCGATGAACTGCTCCATGGCGATGGCGAGCGCCGCAGGCGCTCCCGGGGGGACGAGGAGCCCGTTCGCATCGTCGGCGACGGCGTCGCGGCAGCCGGCCACGTCGCCGGCGACGATCGCTCGGCCGGTCGCCATGGCCTCGAGCACCGCCATCGGCATTCCCTCGCGGTAGCTCGGCAGCACGAACACGCTGCACGCGGCGAGCGCGGGGCGGACGTCCTCGAGCCGGCCGAGGTGCTCGATCGCGCCGGAGGCGACCCAGCCGTCGAGCTCCTCGCGGGTGACCGACGAGGGATTCGCGTCGACGAAGCCCGCGACCTGGAAGCGGAAGCGGTGGTCGTCGGTGCGCAGTGCGCGGAGCGCGCGCGCCGCCTCGACGAAGTCGGCGAGGCCCTTGTCGCGCAGCAGCCGGCCGGCGAAGAGGAAGTCGATGCGCGAGGGGGCGTCGATGATGGGGACCGACGCGAAGCGGGCGAGGTCGACGCCGGAGCCCGGGATCCGGCGCGCATCGCGGCAGCCCGCGAGCAGGCCGAGGCGCTCGAAGAGCTCCTGGTCGTCGGCGTTCTGGAAGATCACGCAGTCGGCCGCGGGCAGCGCCTTGCGGTAGAGCCGCATGGCGACGATCGCGAGCGCACGCGCGCGCACGTCCTTGCTCGTGAAGGCGTATCCGAGGCCGCTGATCATCGCCGCCACGCGCGGCACGCCGGCGCGGCGCGCGGCGGGCACCGCGTAGAAGACGGGCTTCGGGTTGTAGGCGAGCACCGCGTCGGGTCGCTCGCGACGCATGAAGTCCGCGTAGAAGCTCCGGACGGCGAGCTCGCCGAGCGGATTGGTGCCGGTGCGGTCGAGGGGGGCCTCGACGAGGCGCGCGCCGAGCTTGCGGAGCCCTGCATCCACGCCGGGGCGGGCCTCG
>JAIYBS010000098.1 GCA_027488415.1 Planctomycetaceae bacterium
AGAGTCCTCCGTCCACGATCGGGAGCGGCAGGAAGTTGAGCACCGCGAGGTTCACGCTGATCATCGCCAGGAAGAACGCGAGGTACATCGCGCCCCGGTCGACCACGCGCGAGCCGAGGTGCACGATGCCGACCGGTCCGCGCAGCTGCTCGACCCCGACCGTGCCTCGGAAGATCCGGTCGAGCGTCAGGTAGGTCATCGTGACGAGCGTCCGCGTCTGGTGGAAGCCCATCGACACCGCCGTGAGCGGGTTGCCGTGCGCGGTCAGCGTGGTCATCAGCGGCTCGAAGATCGCGGCCGGCACGGGCGAGGCCCAGCCGAGCTCGCGGATCGCCTGCACCTCGTCGGGCGCGATCGCGATCGATCCCTCGATGCGCTCGTGGCCGGGGGTCGGCGAGACGAGGACGAGCTCGACGGTCTCCGCCTCGCCGCGTGCGGCGGCTTCCGCGGTCGCGGCCGCCAGGGCGTCGCGCATCGAGGCCCAGTCGGTCACCGCGCGGCCGCCGATCGACTCGATCCGCGTGCGCGGGAGGATCTCGAGCGGCGCCACGGGGGTCGGCCGCTCCGTGCCGCCCGCACCGACCGCGGCGGCATGCGGCGACGCGGTCATCGGTACGTCGAGCGCGAGCCCGAGCTGCACGCCGATCAGTCCGCGCGCGTTGACCTTCGCCTGCACGGTCCGCTCGGCGCCTTCGCGCAGCACGACCATGTCGACCGTCCCGCCGCTGCGCGTTGCCAGTTGGGCGCGCAACTGGCCGAGTCGCGGGCCGTGCGCCGTGCCCGCGCGGAGGACCACGTCGCCCGGCAGGAGGACGCCGACGTTGTCCGAGCCGTCGGGGATGCCCTCGACGCGGAGCAGTGGCACGAGCCCGACCAGGCCGCGGTCGGCCTCCGCGGGCATGCCGGCGCGGGGCAGGGTGCGCAGCTGCTCGAGCTCGGGCAGCGGGCGAAGGTCGCGCTCGACCTCGGTGCCGGCGTCGGTCCGCCACCGCGTGCGCACGGGTTTGCCGCCGGAGCGCGCGGCGGCGTCCGCGAGCGAGGTCGTCGTCGGCGCGGGCGAGCCGTCCACCGCGACGAGCGTGCGGAGCGGGCTCGAGGCAGGGCCCGTTCCCTCCGGACCCAGCCCGAGGCGTGCCATCGTGGTCTCGAAGAGGAGCCGCTCCGCCGGCCGTGCCTCGCCGACCTGCGGGGAGAGCGCCGGCTCGATGCCGACCTGCAGCAGCCCCGACGCTGGGTCCTTGCGGGGAGTCACCCGGATCGTCTCGGTCCGCGGCTGCGCGGTCCCGTCCGCGGCCGGCCGCTCGACGTCGATCGAGATCTCCTGCCCGGGCTTCGCCATCGCGCCGGCGATCTGGATGTCCGCGAAGGTGTCGACGCGCGATCCGTCGATCGCGACCACGCGGTCTCCCGCGCGCAGCCCGGCCTGCTCCGCAGGCGAACCGGGCACGACGGCGCCGACGACCGGCGCCTCGAAGCGCACGCCGACCATGAACGCGAGCACGAACAGCGCGACCGCGAGCACGAGGTTCGACGCGACGCCCGCGGTGACGACGACCATCCGCTTCCACACCGGCGCGCGCTGGTAGCTGCGCCGCTCCGACGAAACCTTCGCGGGATCGAGGTCGTCCTGCCCGAGCATCCGGACGTATCCGCCGAGCGGGAACGCGCGGAGCGACCACTCCGTCTCGCCGATGCCGTTGCGGGCAAGCTCGGCGTCGTCCATCTCGAGCGCGGTCTTTCCGTGCCTGGCGATCGTGGCCGGATCGGTGGAGCCGGCCTTGAGCCCGATGCCGCGGCGCCACGCCACGAGCGGCGGCCCCATGCCGATCGCGAAGCTCTCGCAGCGGATGCCGGCCCAGCGCGCCGCCACGAAGTGCCCCAGCTCGTGCACGAAGATGAGGAGCCCGAACCCGAGGAGGATCAGGAGGACGTTCGAGCCGTTGGTGAGGAGTTCCATCGTGGGAGCGGCGATGCCGCCCACGAAGGGTAGGCGAACTCAGCGCGCCGCGGCGGCGCGCTCGGCCACGCGCTCTCGCGCGAACTCGCGCGCCTCGCGGTCGGCCGCGACCACCTCGGCGAGCGAGGAGACCGGCCGCGCTGGCAGTCCGTCGAGCGCCTCGGTGACGATCGCCGGGATGTCGCCGAAGCGCAGGGCGCCCTCGACGAACGCGTCGACGGCGACCTCGTTCGCGGCGTTGAACACGGCGCCGGCGCTGCCGCCCGAGTCGATGACCCGCTTGGCGAGGCCGATCGCCGGGAACCGGGCGTGGTCGACCGGCTCGAACTCGAGCGAGCGCATCGCCTCCCACGCGATCGTCGGGCAGCAGCCCGCGATGCGCTCCGGCCAGGTGAGCGCGTACTGGATCGGCAGCTTCATGCTCGGCGGGCTCAGCTGCGCGATGGTGCTCCCGTCGCGGAACTCGACGAACGAGTGCACGATGCTCTGCGGGTGGACGATCGCGTCGATGCGCGCGGAGGGCAGGTCGAAGAGCCAGTGCGCCTCGATCACCTCGAGGCCCTTGTTCATGAGGCTCGCGCTGTCGATCGTGACCTTGCGGCCCATCTGCCACGTCGGGTGGCGCAGCGCCTCCGCGACGGTCGCGTTCGCGGTGCGCTCCGCGCTCCAGGTGCGGAACGGGCCGCCGCTCGCGGTGAGCACCAGGCGCTCGACCTCGCGGACCGTCCCGGACCGAAGGCACTGGAAGACCGCGCTGTGCTCGCTGTCGACGGGAAGCAGCTCGACCTTGCGGCGCGCGATGGCCTCGCGGACCACCGCGCCGCCCGCGACGAGCGTCTCCTTGTTCGCGAGCGCGATGTCGCAGCCGCGCTCGATCGCGGCGAGGACGGGCGCGAGCCCCGCGACGCCGACGATCGCCGCCATCACCAT
>JAIYBS010000316.1 GCA_027488415.1 Planctomycetaceae bacterium
CGTCCCGCGCGGTGTAGCTTTGCGGGCGCAGCACCGACAGCTTGGCGGCGACGAGGCGCGGGTCGTCGAACGGAATGCGCCCGACGGTGCGCCGGGGTGCGGATCGCATGCGGGGCTGCCAGTCATCCTGCCGCACCGTGCCGTCGGCGACGGGGCAGTCGCCCGTCAGGAGCCAGTCGGTGCTGATCGGCGCGTCGACGCCCTCGAACCTCCACGGGCCCATGGGGACGGTCGACGGCGAACCGACCACGAGGAGGTGCTCGCTCGCGCCCGCGGCCGGCGCCGCCGACGCAAGCTGTGCCCGGAGCGCCGAAAGGCGCGCGTCCGCCGCACCGGCGGACGCGTCGAACTCGACGACCTGCACGTCGAACCGATCGCGCCGCGCACGGACGAGCGCCTGCACCTCGGGAAGCGCGCGAAGCGTCGACGGGACGGCGATCGTCCATCGGTCGCGCGGCGCGCCCTCCGCCCGCGCCGGAGGAACCGGCCGGGTCGACGCGCAGCCGGCCGCGACGGCGATCGCGGCGCACGAGGCGCACGAGGCGATGCGGGCGCGCACGTCAGTCCTCCAGCCCGATCTGCCGGTCGAGCCACGCCGGGACCTGCTCGATGCCGAGCTTCTCCTGCTGCTGCGTGTCGCGGTGCCGGACGGTGACGGTCTGGCTCGAGAGCGTCTCGCTGTCGATCGTGATGCAGAAGGGCGTGCCGGCCTCGTCCATGCGGGCGTAGCGCTTGCCGATCGACTGCTTCTCGTCGAACTCCACGACGTGCTTCTTGCGCAGCGTCCGGAACAGCTTCTCGCCGATCTCCGGCATGCCTTCCTTGTTGACGAGCGGGAAGATGCCCGCCTTCACCGGCGCCATGCGCGGGTGGAAGCGCATGAAGACGCCGCTCGGGCGGCTCGGGTCGGGCGTGTACGCCTCGCAGAGCAGGGCGAGCGTGCCGCGGTCCGCGCCGGCGGACGGCTCGATCACGTGCGGAAAGTACCGCTCGTTGCGCGCCTGGTCGAAGTACTTCGCCTTGTCGTTCTTGCCGCTGTGCGTGGCGTGCGCGCGCAGGTCGAAGTCGGCGCGGTGCGCGACGCCCTCGAGCTCGCCGAAGCCGGGCGCCGTGAACGGGAACCTGTACTCGATGTCGCTCGTGCCCGCGCCCTCCTTCGCGTAGTGGGCGAGCTCGTCGCGGTCGTGCTCGCGCAGCTGCAGGTTCGAGCTCGTGAGGCCGATCGACTGCCACCACGAGAACCGCCAGTCGCGCCACCACGCGTACCACTGGTTGGCCTCGCTCGGGTGGATGAAGAACTCGATCTCCATCTGCTCGAACTCGCGGCTTCGGAACGTGAAGTTGCGGGGCGTGACCTCGTTGCGGAACGCCTTGCCGACCTGCGCGATGCCGAAGGGGACCTTCACGCGCGTCGAGTCGACGACGTTCTGGAAGTTGACGAAGATGCCCTGCGCGGTCTCGGGGCGCAGGTAGGCCTTCGAGTCCTCGTCGCGGACCGCGCCGCAGTGGGTCTCGAACATCAGGTTGAACATGCGGGGCTCGGTCAGCGAGCCGGGCTCGTCGGCATCCGGGCCGATCGTGCGGGCGCGCTCGTCTGCCGTGATCGCGGTGAACGGCCGGAGCACGTGCCTCGCCGGGTCGGGCGCGTCGCACTTCTCGTACTTGCACAGGGCCTTCGTCGCCTTGGTGCGGGCGGCATCGTCGCCCTCGACGAACGCCCAGAGGCGCGAGCCGGCGGCGATCGAGCCGAGCACCACGAGGTGGTCCGCGCGGTAGCGCGCCTTGCTGGCGCGGCAGTCGACCATCGGGTCGTTGAAGCCGCCGACGTGGCCCGACGCCTGCCAGACCTTCGGGTTCATGATGATCGTGCAGTCGAGGCCCACGATGTCGACCGCGTCGCCGGTCGGCCCGATCAGCTCGCGCTGCACGACGTCCTGCCACCACGCGTTCTTCAGGTTGCGCTTCAGCTCCGTGCCCAGCGGGCCGTAGTCCCAGAAGCCGTTGATGCCGCCGTAGATCTCGGAGGACTGGAACACGAAGCCGCGGCGCCGGCAGAGCGACACGATCTGCTCCATGCTCTTGGCGGGGACCTCGGGGGACGGCGAGCCGGCGGCGGTGGGTTCGGACATGGGCCGCGCAGTGTAGGAAATCGCCGGGTTTTCCGGGCTAGCATCTGCGCCCCATGGCCACGCGAAAGACCGCTTCCCGGAAGGCGACCGCAACCCGCACCGCGTCCGCGCCGCGCGCGCGCCGCCGCCCGATCACCGACGAGGACCTGCTCTGCCTGGTCGGGGTCGGGGACGCGCAGATGTCGCCCGACGGGCGCTCGGTGCTGTTCGTCCGCAAGGTCGTCGGCAAGAAGAACGCCTACGAGGCCGGCGTGTGGGTCGCGGACGCCGACGGCAGGCGCGCGCCGCGCGCGCTGAGCGCGGGCCCGAAGGACGCGATGCCGCGCTGGAGCCCGGACGGGACGCGCGTCGCCTTCGTGCGCATGGACGCGAAGCTTCCCCCGCGCATCATGGTCGCCGCGGCGAAGGGCGGCACGGCGCGCGAGCTCGTCGCGATGCCGCACGGCGCGGTGCGCGACTTCTCGTGGAGCCCGTGCGGCCGGCGCATGGCGTTCGCGTTCCGCCCGACCGCCGATGACCGGACCCCGGATGCCGCGAAGGCGCGCGAGGCCGGCGGCCTCTCGACGCCGCCCTGGGTGATCGACGACGTGTGGTACCGGCTCGACGGCGACGGCTACTTCGGCGGACAGCGCTTCGCGCTGTGGGTGCTCGACGTCGACCGCGGGACGGTGGAGTGCGTGTTCGACCGCGACCGGCTCGGCACGTTCGCGTACGACTGGTCGCCGGACGGGAGCGCGCTCGCGGTGACCGCGAACGTGCACCCGCGCGCCTCGTGGAACCCGTCGGAGTCGGAGCTCTTCGTGGTCTCGCTCGGCGCGCGCGGAAAGCACGTGGTCTCGCGCGTTCCCGGCGTCGGGAAGGGCCCGAAGTCCTGCCCGCGCTGGAGCCCCGACGGCCTCAGCATCGCGTTCGTCGGTCGCGCCGGCAAGGACGCGATGTACGGCACCCGGAACGTCGACCTCTTCGTGCACGACTTCGCCTCGAAGCGCACCGCGTGCCTCACCGAGGGCAGCGACCTCTGCATGATGGCGGCCACGCTCAGCGACTCGGGCGAGCCGGCGTTCGACTCGCAGGTCCGCTGGTTCCCCGACGGCACCGCGATCTTCTTCCGCGCGGGCTGGCATGGCAGCGGCATGATCGCGAGCGTGCCTGCGCACGGCGGCCCGGTCGTCCTGCACACCGAGCCGGGCGCGGAGCATGTCCTCGGAACCTTCAGCGCCGACGGCTGGCGGCTCGCGTGCGTGCGCTCGACGCCGACGCAGCCGGGCGAGGTGCACGTCCTCGAGGTCGAGCGCAGCGTGTTCGCGGCGCGCCGGGTCACGGCGTTCAACGACGCGCTCGTCGGGGAGCTCGACCTCGTCGAGCCGCGCGAGCGCTGGGTGACCGCGAAGGACGGCCACCGCGTGCAGTGCTGGAGCATGCGGCCGCGGAAGGCACGGGGCAAGGTGCCTGCCGTGCTCGAGATCCACGGCGGGCCGCACGCGCAGTACGGACTCACGTTCTTCCACGAGTTCCAGCTTCTCTGCGCGCAGGGATACGAGGTGTGGTTCCCGAATCCGCGCGGATCGAAGGGCTACGGCGAGCGGCACACGGCGGCGATCCGCGGTGCGTGGGGCACGAAGGACTGGATGGACGTGCAGGCCGTGGCGGCGGCGATGCGCCGCGACCCCGGCATCCGGCGCGACCGGATCGGCATCATGGGCGGCAGCTACGGCGGGTACATGACCAACTGGGCCGTCGCGCACGACCACGGCTTCCGCGCGGCGATCACCGACCGCTGCGTGAGCAACATGGTCAGCATGGCCGGCAACAGCGACTGGGTCGACTTCCCCGGCCAGGAGTGGAAGGGCGGTCCGTTCACCGATCCGAGCGCGCTCTGGAAGGCGAGCCCCCTCGCGCACTTCGCGAAGGTGCGCACGCCGATGCTCATCATCCACTCCGAGGGCGACCTCCGCTGCAACGTGGAGCAGGGTGAGCAGGTGCACGCCGCGCTCTGCACGCTCGGCGTGCCGAACCGGTTCGTGCGGTACCCGCGCGAGACCAGCCACGGCATGAGCCGCATGGGACCGCCGGACCTTCGCATCCACCGGCTGCGGGAGATCACGGCGTGGTGGGCGAAGTGGATGGCGTGAGGCGGCGCGCGCGCGGCGCTCCTACAATCCCGGGATGCCCGAGCACCGCCCGACCGCCGAACAGGCGATGGACCACGTCCGCGCGATCCTCTCCTTCATCGGCGAGGATCCGACGCGCGAGGGCCTCGTCGACACGCCGAAGCGCGTCGTGAAGGCGATGCACGAGCACTTCTGGGGCTACGGCGCCGACCCGATCGAGCCGCTGTCGCGCACGTTCAGCGAGGTCGAGGGCTACGACGAGCTGGTGCTCCTCTCCAACATCCAGGTGCACAGCCACTGCGAGCACCACATGGTGCCGTTCGTCGGCGTCGCGCACGTGGGCTACATCCCGAACGGCCGCGTCGTCGGTCTCTCGAAGCTCGCGCGCGTGGTCGACATCTACTCGAAGCGCCTGCAGGTGCAGGAGAAGCTGACCGCGCAGATCGCGGGCGCGATCCACGAGACGCTGAAGCCGACCGCGGTCGGCGTGGTCATCCAGGCCCGTCACTTCTGCATGTGCTATCGGGGCGTGCAGCAGCCGAACGCCGTCACCACGACGAGCAAGCTGTACGGCACGTTCCTCTCGAACGCCGCGGCCCGCGCGGAGTTCTTCCAGCTGATCGGCACCACCAAGCCCGCCGAGGGGATGTGAGCCGGATCGGGCTCGACGGCATCGGGCCCGGCATCATCGGGCTCGACGTGGGCGGCACGAAGGCCGAGGTGCTCGCGCTCCGCGCGGACGGCACCGAGGCGCTTCGTACGCGCGTGGCGAGCCCGAAGGAGTACGGCGCGTTGATCGAGGCCGTGGCCGGCCTGGTGTCGCAGGCCGATTCGGCTCTGGGCCATGGCCCGGGGCGCGACGCGCCGGTCGGGATCGGCGCGCCTGGGTCACCGAACCCGCAGACCGGGCTGCACCGCAATTCGAACCTCCTGTGCATGAACGGCCGACCGTTCGCCGCCGACGTGGCGGCGCGCCTTGCCCGGCCGGTGCGCGTGACGAACGACGCCAACTGCCTCGCGCTGAGCGAGGCGATCGACGGCGCGGCCGCGGGGCAGGGCGACGTGGTGTTCGGGGTCATCCTCGGGACCGGCGTCGGCGGCGGCGTGGTGGTCCGCGGCGACGTGGTCGACGGCCGCAACGGCATCGCCGGCGAGTGGGGGCACAACCCGCTGCCCGGGCTCGGCGACGCGGAGGCGGCGGGGCACCGGTGCTACTGCGGGAAGCTCGGTTGCCTCGAGCAGTTCCTCTCGGGCCCGGCGCTCGAGCGTCGGTATGCGCAGGCGTCCGGGACGCAGCGAACGCTTGCGGAGATCGCCGCGCGCGCCGCGGCCGGTGCCGATCCGCAC
>JAIYBS010000059.1 GCA_027488415.1 Planctomycetaceae bacterium
GTTATCGGATCATGAAACCAGCGCCTTTGACGACTCACCTCCGGCGTGCAACCGAATCCGCCTGAAATCCGCCGCGAAACCTTCCGAGCCGGATCATCCCAGTCGGTCTGCCTGATCCACACATCTCGTACCCACCACACACGACCCATGCGAATCTCCGCACTCACCCTCGCCGTCGCATCCTCCGCAGCTCTCGTCGCGACCGCCTTCGCCGACGTTCCGTTCCAGCAGCTCGCGGACTTCGGTCGCGGTGGATCGCCGATCGACGTGAACGCGCAGGGCGTCATCGTGGGCGCGGTCCGCGCCGCCGACGACAGCATGTCGGTTCCGGTGGTGTGGGATTCGCCGACCGCCGCTCCCGTCGCGCTTCCGACCGTCAACGGCGGTTCGGCATCGGCGATCAACTCGAACGGGCAGATCGTCGGTTCGGAGAACTTCCCGGTCGGCGCCGGCTCCAGGCCGGTGCTCTGGGAGAACGGCCAGGCCTTCATCCTCCCGGACGTCGGCAACGGCGGCTACGCGTACGACATCAACGAAGCTGGAGTCATCGTCGGCTCGGTGGTGACTCTGGCGGGCGACTACCAGGCGTGCCGCTGGGTGAATCGCAAGCTGGAACTGCTTCCGCTGCCCGAGTTCAGCATTCCCGGCGATCCGGAGCAGCAGGTCTGGAGCTTCGCGCAGAGCATCAATTCCGCAGGCGTCATCTGCGGCACCATCCAAGGCCAGCTCGGCACGCCGTCGCTGGCGCTGCGCTGGACTGATGCGGGCGTGTCGGCGATCACCGACCAGGGGCTCGAGACCAAGGGCATTTCCATCGACAACACCGGCGGAATCCTGATCAACGGCTACTTCCTCGACGGCAGCTCGCGGGGACCGGCACGCGCGGGCGTCGACGGCTCGCTCTCGATCCTGCCGTTCCCCTCGGGCCTCTTCGGCGGCGCTCCGGCGGTCACGATGAGCCGCACCGGCATCGCTGCGGGATACTTCTACGACTTCACCGAGGGCACCCGCATCAAGGCCGTGGCGTGGCCGAACGACCAGTTCACGCCGCTCGAGCTGCCGACGGGCATGAAGTACGCCTTCCCGCTCGGGGTCGGCAACAACGGCCTCGTGTTCGGCTACATCACTGATGGTGTCTCCGGCTCCTCCGTGCCGGGCTACTGGGCGCTCGACGTGGGCACGGCATCGCTCACGGCCGGCAACACCGGCGGCACGCGCGGCCAGTCGGTGCAGCTTGCCGCCACCAGCATGCGCGCCACCCGCGAGAACGCAGGCTTCAGCGTCGCCGTGGAGGTGAACGGCGTCTTCGCCGGGCGCGCGATCACCGACGCCAACGGCGTGGCGCGGCTCGCCTACACGATCCCGGCCAATGCCTCCGAGTCGCAGCTCTCGGTGCGCTTCGTCGACGAGAACGGTGCGGTCGCCAACAGCGCCATCAGCGTCGATGCCGGCTGCGTCGCCGCCGACCTCAACTGCGACGGCATCGTGAGCGGAAGCGACCTCGGCATCCTGCTCGGCCAATGGGGCGCGGCGGGGTCCGCCGACCTGAACAGCGACGGCATCGTGAACGGCACCGATCTCGGCGTGCTGCTCGGTTCCTGGGGACGCTGAAGCGTCGAGCGCGATCGGTCGGGGCCAGGCCCCGCGTCAGCCACCCGTCCAGCGGCCGAGCAGTTCCGCGAGGTCGGAGCCGTTGACCAGGCCATCGGTGTTGAGATCCGCCGGCGTCGCCCCTTCGCCCCACTTCGAAAGCAGGCTTGCCAGGTCCGCGCCGTTCACCTGGCCGTCGCCGGTCAGGTCGCGGTTTCGCGGCATCAGCCTGTCGAGGAACTTCGTGCTGAACACGCGATGCGGATCCATCGCGTCCAGCATGTCCACCGCCGCGCGGAAGCCTGCGTCCTGCGCCATCCCCTGCGTGAACGACGTCGGGATCCGCGCGCCGAGCGTGAGATCGTTCGTGTACGCGCCGGCCTCGGTGTAGGCCCAGCCCTTTGACCACTCGACGCGCACGCCGGCGTAGCTCGGGTAGTTGGCGTAGAACCACTCCTCGAGCTCGGCGTAGTAGCGCGCCGAGACGGGCGTGCCGGGCACCGAGAGGATGTTGAAGAAGATCACGCAGTCCCACTCGGGGTGGCCGGTCCACGGGCGCGCGGCCGAGAGCAGCGGGACCTGCGCGCCGGGCACCAGGCAGTCCTCGGGCCGGTCCATTCCGGTGACGCGGATCTCGACGGGACCGTTCATCGGGTACTCGCCGCGGTCGCGGTACGCCTGCTGCATCGACAGGTACTTCTGGTGGAACTCGCTGAGCACGCGCTGCAGGTCCGCGCGCGCGCAGCTGACCGCGAAGCCGCACTCGGCGACGCGCAGCGTGGTCGGCTGGATGTAGAGCAGCACGTCCTTCGACCAGCCCCACAGGTCCCACGAGAGCGTGGCCGTGAGGCCCGCGTCCGTCACGATCGCCATCGTGGTGCCGAACGCGGGCGCGAGCGAGACGTCGCCCGAGACGATCTGCTGCAGGAGAGCGGAGACGTCGGCGGGGATGTTGTCGCTGAACGGGTAGTTGTAGGGCGCGCTCACCTCGCTCGACCAGAACGGCTTCTCCGGCGTGACGGTCCACACCTTGAGCCACGGGTTCTCGGTGAACGGATAGAGGATGGTCTCGACGCGGCCGCTCTCGTCGAGGAACGCGGAGAACGTCTTGCCGGTGGACCCCGAGCCCGGCGCGGCGAACAGCTCGGCCGCCGTGTAGCTGCGGTAGCTCTCGCAACGCAGGCGCGAGTTCGCGCCGACCTGCAGCGTGACCTCCACCAGGAACGCGCGGCCGAGGTGCACGCAGAGCGCGGCCATCTCGGGGTCGGAGCGCACGAACGTGCGCAGCGCGTAGGCCTCGAGCGCCGGGTCCCACACGACGGCGGTGACCGAGCGCAGCAGGTTCGAGAGCGAGCCGAAGGTGTGGCCCGGCTGCAGCTGCTCGCCGACCGCGGGCACCGACGTGCCGTGGCCGTTCACGGTGAGCGCGCCGCCGAGGCTGAGCGCGCCCGGCGCGGGGCAGTTGGTGAGGCCGAGGCCCGCGGCCTGCAGCGCGGTGTGCAGCGAGAGGAGGTCGATGCCCGTCTGCGCCGTGACCGTGGGTGGCGAGGCGGACGAATCAACCGACACCGCGGTGAGGTGCGCGGTGGTATCGACCAGGAGCATCGGCGTGTCGCACGTGGCGTCGGGGTCGACGCCGATCGGCGACCAGTTGTGCTTCATGCCGCGCGCGCGGATGCGCCAGCCGTTCGCGTGCGCCCAGTTGGCGAGCGTCACCACGTCCTGCGGCGTCGTGGCGGTGGCGGTCCAGATGGCGTCGATCGAGATCTCGCCGGACCA
>JAIYBS010000385.1 GCA_027488415.1 Planctomycetaceae bacterium
CAGGTCTTCGTTGTGCAGTGGCTAGACGTCGGCCAGCTCGGCGTCGGCGCCGCCGGCAACTACCTCATCAACTTCACCACGCCGCTCACCGTGTCGCCGACCGGCTACACGCAGGTCAGCTGCCGCTGGAACCGCACGAGCGGCATGCCGTCCGTGAAGGTCGGCGCCGGCGAGTGGACCGACGTGGTCCTGACCTCGACGGCCAACTACACGGCCGACGAGTTCGACATCGTGAACACCCGTGGCTCGACGACGGGCGGCGCGACGAACGTCGTCTCGACCCAGGCGTACATGGATACGCTCGTGGTCTCTGCCGCCGTCCCGGCGTTCCCGGAGTGCACGGCGTCGGCCGGTGAGTGCGATGCTGCCCACGTGGGCGGCGGCTGCAACATCATCAGCTGCTGCGAGTCGGTGTGCGGCCTCATCCCGGACTGCTGCGCCGTGACGTGGGATCAGACCTGTGCTGACCTCGCGATCCCGACCTGCGGCCTGTACGTGTACAACTGCACCAGCCCCGGCACGCCGTCGAACAACTGCGCGATCTCCCCGACCGTGCTGAGCTCGCTCCCGGCGACCGTTGCCTACGACACGACGACGGCGACCACCGACGGTCCGCCGGAAGTCGGCTGCGGCTCGGGCAACAACGACCTGCCGATCCACAAGGACGTCTGGTACCGCTTCCAGGCCCCGACCGCGGGCACCCTCATCGCGTCGAACTGCACCACGAGCACCTTCGGTGGCTCGGGCAACTTCGACTCGAAGATCGCTGCCTACAACCTCGGCTCCAACCTGGCCGCGTTCGATCCCCAGCTGCTGCCCGACTACTACATCGGCTGCAACGAGGACTGCTCGGACCCGATCTTCACGTCGGAGCTGACGGTCAACGGCATCGTCGCTGGCAACTACTACCTCGTCCGCCTCGGCGGCTATGAGGGCCAGAGCGGCGTCGGCAACATCTACATCGGCATCCAGCCCCCGCCGAACCCCTGCGATGCGGCCAACCTCATCCAGGGCGTCGCTGGCGTCAACGTGGTCACCGTCGATCCCCTGTACCCGGACCTGAACATGCAGACCTTCTGCAACTTCGCGGCCGGCACGCAGAACATCGCCAAGGCCAAGTTCATCAAGTTCACGCCGGCGGCGTCGGGCGCGATGACGGTCCGCAACTGCGCTGACACCGGCACCACGGTGGATGCCCGTCTCGCGGTCCTGACCACCTGCGGCGACGTGGCCTCCACGATCGCGTGCGATGACGACGGCTGCACCGGTGCGGCTCCGTACACCAGCACGCTGACCGTGAACGTCAACGCTGGCCAGCCCGTGTACATCGCGGTCGGCGGCTACGACGCCACGCAGACCGGTCCGTTCAACGTTGAGATCGTGGCCCCGACGGCTCCGCCGTGCCCGGCCGACCTCAACGGCGACGGCGCGGTCAACGGCGCCGACCTCGGCCTGATGCTCGGCGCGTGGGGCGCTTGCCCCGGCTGCGCTGCCGACCTCAACGCCGACGGCGTCGTGAACGGCGCGGACCTCGGTCTGCTCCTCGGCTCGTGGGGCGCTTGCGCCTGACGACCGACGCTCGCCCCGCTGGGTGGGGTGAGTGAATCGTGAGTTCCAGCGGCCCCCGGACTTCTGTCCGGGGGCCGCCTTCATTTTTGCGTTGGTGCGCGCCGGGCGCGGCCGCGGTCGGCCGGCGGCTGCGCCTCCGGGATCAGCCCTCGTCCTTCCAGCGGCGTCCCTGCTTGCGCTCGGAGTCCTTGCGCTTGCCCTCGAGCCGCCGCTGCACGCTTCCCCAGGTGGGCTTCGTCTTCTTGCGGACCTTCGGGCGCACCGCCGCCTGCGAGACCATGGTCCGCAGCCGGCCCTCGCACGCGTCGCGGTTCATGAGCTGGCTGCGGTGCAGGTCGCAGCGGTAGAGCAGCTCGCCGTCGCCGACGAGGACGCTCGTGGCGATCGCGCGCAGGCGCTCGGCCGCGGCCTCGTCGATGCCGCCGATGTCGGCGATGCGCACGCGGAGCACGGCCGCCGTGCTCGCCTTGTTGACATGCTGCCCGCCGGGACCGCGCGCGGTCGTGAACGACCACTCCATGTCCTGGGGGCGGATCCAGGCGCCGCGGCCGAGGTCAACCGCTCCGGGCGGGCGCGGGGGCCGGGGCGGGGGAGGCGGCGATGGGTACGCTTCGGCCATGGTCGGATCCATTGTCGCATGCGCGCTCGGTCTGCAGGATGCGGCGGCCTCCCCGCCGCCGCCCGAGCGATTCCTCGGGACCGCCGAATCCGTCGGCGTGACGGCCGACGTCGGCGTCTGGGTGCCCCGGCTGACGGGGACCGCGCAGGTGGGGGCGGGCGGCACGCAGTTCGACCTGAATACCGAGCTCGCCGTCGGCGACGACACGGCGGGGGTGGCGGGCGAGTTCGCGGTGCTCTCGGGGCGCTGGCGCTTCGGCGGCCTCGGGTTCGCGGTCTCCGAGAGCGGCACCGACAGCGCGCCCGCGGGCGGCACGTTCGGCGGCGTCTCGATCGCCGCCGGCGACACGATCTCGGGCAGCTACAGCGCGTGGATGGCCGGCGCGGAGGTGGCGTACACGCTGTGGCGGCCGCTCGCCGACGAGCCGTGGCCGTGGGACGCGGCCGGCACGAACCGCGCCGAGGCGACGTCGATCCTCGGCTCGAACGGTCGCCCGCTCTTCGACGTGCAGCTCCTTGTCCTCGGCGGGGCGCTCGCGTTCCACTACGAGCAGGACCTGACGAACGACACCGCGGGCGGCACGGGAACCTTCGACCGCACCATCGCCGCGCCGTACGCGGGCGCGGGCCTCGACCTGCGGATCGGCGTGGACGGGCGCGTGCCGCTGGTGCAGGACCTGCGCGTCTACGCGATGGCCGGCGCCGGGCCGTCGATCCCGGACGCGGAGATCGTGTGGATGGTGCGCGTCGGCTTCGCCGCGATGATCGAGCCGAACATCGGCGTCGAGTTCGGGTACCGGCTCTTCGACTTCGACCTCTCCGACGGCCCGTCGCAGGTGGACGCGGGGATCCGCGGCATCTTCGGCGCCGTCTCGATCAGCTTCTGAGGAGCGTGGTGGCAAAGGGAAACGGCTATCTCCGAGCTGCGATCCGCCACGCCGTGCTCACGCGCGCCGCGGACTCGCTGACGCTCGGGCTGCTCGGCCGCCGCCACCGTGCGCAGGAGATCGGCGTGCGGTCGATCGAGCTGCGCGTGCCCGGCTGGCCCGCGGCGCACGACGGCGTGCGGATCGCGCACCTGAGCGACTTCCACCTCGGGGACCTGATGCCGATCGAGCGCGCCGTGGACGCGGTGGAGCGCATCGCGATGCTGCGGCCCGACCTCGTCGCGTGCACGGGCGACGTGGTCGACCTGGACTTCGACGGCGCGGAGCCGCTGCTTCAGGCGATGGGCTCGATCGAGGCGCCGCTCGGCCGCTACCTCGTGCTCGGGAACCACGACCACCTGCATGACGCGCCGCGGCTCGCGGCGTCCGCCGAATCGAGCGGGCTGGCGGTGGTGCACGGGCAGGTGGTGCGGGCGGGCGACCCGGCGAACCCGCTGCTGGTGGGCGGCGTCGACTGGGAACGGACGGTCGCGGCCCTCGACCGCGCGGTCGATGCGCTGCCGGCGGTGCCCGACCTCCTGCTCGCGCACAACCCGAAGGCCTTCCATGCGGCGATGCGCCGCGGCGTGCCGCTCACCCTGAGCGGCCACACGCACGGCGGGCAGGTCGCGCTCAAGGGGCGCCCGCGCGCGAACCTCTCGTTCGCGCACCGGCTGAGCGCCGGCCACTACGAGCGCCAGGGGTGCGCGCTGTTCGTCACGGTGGGCGCGGGCGCGTGGTTCCCGCTCCGGCTGCACTGCGCGCCCGAGGTGGTGCTGCTCACCGTCCGGCGCGGATGAGGTCCCACAGCGCGTCGACGTGGCGCTCGGTGACGCCGGGCGCGCCGACGGACACGCGCACGACGAACCGGCCGTCCACCTTGGTGTGGCTGAGGAACGCGCTTCCGGACGCGTTGACGCGCCGCACGATCGACTCGCTCGCCTCGTCGCCGCCGCGGTGGCGGAAGCACACGAGGGACCAGGGCGTGGGGTCGACGAGCTCGAGGTCCGGGTCGGCGGCGACGCGGTCGCGCAGCCGCGCGGCGAGCGCGACGTGACGGCGGGCGACCGCGCGAAGCCCTTCGACGCCGAAGTGGCGGATCGTGAACCAGAGCTTCAGCGCGCGGAAGCGGCGCCCGAGCGGCACCTGCCAGTCGCGGTAGTCGATCACCTTGCCGCTCTCGGTCGCATCGTTGCGCAGGTACTCGGGCAGCACGCTGAGCGCGCGCACGAGCGTGGCGCGGTCGCGCACCCAGAAGGCGTCGCAGTCGAAGTTGACGAGCATCCACTTGTGCGGGTTGACGCAGTAGCTGTCGGCGCGCTCGATGCCGGCGTGGATCGCGCGGAACTCCGGGCAGATCGCGGCGATCCCGAGGTGCGCCGCGTCGACGTGGAGCCACGCGCCGTGGGCGACGCAGGCGTCCGCGACCGCGGGGACCGGGTCGACGGCATGCGTGCCGGTCGTGCCGACCGCGGCGACGACGAAGCAGGGCACGCGACCGGCCGCGGCATCCGCGTCCATCATGGCGCGCAGGGCCGCGGGGTCCATCGAGCGGTCGCCGCGCACCGGAACCGCGCGCATGTTGCCCGCGCCAAGTCCGGCGATGCGGACGGCCTTCTCGATGCTGCTGTGCGCCTGCGTGCTCGCGTAGGCGACGAGGTGCGGCCCGCCTGCCTGAAGGCCGGCGCCGGTGCCCGCGAAGCCGGTCGCGCGCTCGCGTGCCGCGATCAGCGCGCAGAGCGTGGCGCTGCTTGCCGTGTCCTGGATCACGCCGCCGCCGGCGGAGGTCGACAGGAAGTGCGCGGGCAGCCC
>JAIYBS010000367.1 GCA_027488415.1 Planctomycetaceae bacterium
AGCCGGTCGCGCCCGCGAGCGCGGCGATCGACGCAGCCCACGCGGCCGAAGCACCGAGCCCGAACGCCGCGCTGCGCCGGCTCAGCAACCAGCCGATCGCCGCGGAGGGCAGGGCGGCGAGGGAGGCATCCTTCCATCCCGCGCCTGGAAAGGCCATCGTGAATCCCGCGATCACCGCCGCGGCACCGGCTGCGACGGCCGCCTCGCGCGCGCGCGATGGATGTCGCGCATCCGCGCCGCGCGGCGCCGACCCCCAGGCGAACGCCGGCGCGAGCGCCGACAGCGCGAGCGCCGACAGCGCGAGCGCCGCGAGCCCCACCCGGTGCCATCGCTCGAACGGCGCGTCGTCGTCGGGCAGCGTGATCGGGAACTGGCGGAGCAGCGCGTAGGTGTCGAGCTCCGCAAGGAACGCCCACAGCACCGAGATCGCCACGGCCGCCCCCGCCGCCGAGGACGCGAAGCGCTCGCTGCGACCCCACGTCGTGCGGAGGAGCGCCGCCGCGACCGCCGCCACGCCAAGTGCGGGCAGCGCGATGACGGTCAGCAGGTAGGCGATCACCGGACCCACGGCAGCGACCCTCCTCGTTACTGGGTCGCAGCGACGTCGCCCTCGAGGGCGATGACGAGCTTCACCTCATCCCCGAGCGCCTTTGCCGGCTTTTCGATCCCCCACTTCATCCCGAAGTCGCTGCGCTTGATTGTCAGCGTGCACTCGAAGCCCGCCTTCTTGCCCGCGGGGCCCTCCCCGATGCCGGTCGCGACGCAGTCGACCTCGACCTCCTTCGTCACGCCGCGCAGCGTCAGGTCGCCGCGCACCTTCCAGCGTCGGTCGCCATCCGCCGCCCCGGACTTCGAGACGAAGCGGATGGTGGGGAATTCCTTCGCGTTGAAGAAGTTCGGTCCCTGCAGGTTGCCGTCGAGCTTCTCGCTGCCCGTGTCCACCTTTGCGACCGTTGCGGTCACGTCGAACGTCGGCAGGTCCTTCGGCTCGAGCGACCAGCGCACCGATCCCTCGAGCGCGTTGAAGCGGCCCCAGAACAGGCCCGCCTCGAGGTGCTGGATCCGGAACAGCGCGACCGAGTGCACGGGGTCGAGCGTGATCGCGGCCGGGCTCGCAGTCGGGGCGCTGGCGGTCTGCGGAAGCGTCGCGGCGGCGCCGCAGAGGCCTCCCGCCAGGAGCGCTGCGGCAGCTGCGAGGGCCTTGTGGATGGGTTGGGCGCCGTTTCTCATGGTCCGGAAATCGTATCGCGCTGCGTCGACCTGCCCTGCGCCCCGCGGCCGCCATGCCGCGCCAACGCGTAAGTCATTGTTATTCTTGGATATATGAGTTCTCCAGAGAAATGTATCGATTTTTGCCCCTTCTGCCGACTTGATTCCCGGGTTTTTCGGGCGCTTCACTTGCATGCGAAAGGAATCGCGGCATGTTGCAGGGGTCGGCTCTGGGTCCCTACTCAGAGTTGAGCGAGAAAGGCGCGCCGGTTCCCCTGCAGGCGCGAGTTGCGTTCGCTCGTTCAGTTCCCTGTTCCCTTTTGTTTCGGAGTTCCCTTCCATGACATCCCGAATTGCTGGCGCTGTCGCTGTTGCGGCGATCGCGACCTGTGTCTCCTCCTCGACGGCCGCGGTCGTCACGATCACCAATCAGACCCTCTGGACGGCTTTTGCCAACGCGAATGGCGCGGGCGTCGTCACCGAGACCTTCTCCGGCGTCGCCGACGGCTTCTACGCCGGCTCGGTCAGCTCGTCGGTCGGCGGCATCGCCTGGACCGCGGCTGCCCCGGGCGGCCTCTACGTCGACCAGGGCCTCTTCTCGACCAACTACCCGGAGCCGCTGACCTTCACCTTCGCTCCCGGAGTGCAGGGCGTGGCCGGCAACATCTTCGGCACCGACATCAACTTCAACATCGTCCCGAGCATCGTGCAGGTCACGCTGAACGACGGCTCGTCGTTCATCGGCTACGCGACTGCCGCGTCGGACTTCATCGGGTTCTACTCGACGGACGCCGCGATCAGCAGCCTGACGATCACGAAGCTCGGCAACACGACCGGCGGCATCTTCCCGACCGTCGACAACCTCTACTTCGCGGTGGTCCCGGCTCCGGGCGCCCTCGCGCTGCTCGGAGTTGCCGGCATCATCGGTCGCCGCTCGCGGCGCTGAGTGCAGGGGCGCTGAACTGAATAGCGAGGGCAGGGGCGGCCGCGAGGCCGCCCCTGCCTGTCTTTTTCGTTGCCGGGCGACGATCGGGTGCGCAAGCGCGAATTGCTGCGTGATCCCGGTGGATTCTGGGTTGCGTGCCGTGCCTCCGGCCGTACTTTCATCCGCCATGCGAACCCTGATCGCCGCCCCGCTGATGCTCGCTGCCATCGCCGCCACCCCTGCCCGGGCCGCCGACATCTACGTCACGAACTTCGACAACTACTCGACAGGCACGCTCTCGGGCCAGCTGGCGTGGATCGGTTCCGGCACCTGGGCGGTGAGCGGCGCGGTCAACTCGCCGCAGATCGCCGCGAACGTGATCGGCCCCGGCGTGGATCCCGGCATCAACCCGGTCGGCGGGTCCGGACGCATGGTGCGACTCTGCACCGAGCGCTTCAACGCGGGTCGCACGAAGGGCTGGCTCGACCTCCTGAACAGCGGCAAGTGGGCGGCGGCAAGCGCGGGCGGGAACGGCGTGCTCGAGACCACCGTGTCGATCTACGTGCCGTCTGGGCAGGCGCTCGCCTCCGGCTTCGGCATCATGGTGAGCAAGAGCTCCTTCGAGACCGCGGGCGGCTTCGTGGTGAGCGCGCAGACGGGCGCGATCTCGTTCCTGAACAACGGCTACGCGCTTGCCAACCGCGTGCCCGCCGGCGCGTCTGTCTCGCTGAACGCGTGGCACGAGTTCACGTACCGATGGAACGTCGCGACCGGCGCGGGCGAGCTCCTCGTCGACGGGCAGTCGGTCGGCACGCACGTGACGACCCTGAGCGGCTCGGTCTACGCGAGCAACCTCCTCGCGGTCACGGACGCCACTCCGGGTGCGATCAACGCCTTCGGCTACTTCGACAGCCTTGCGATTCGCGCGGTGCCCGCGGCGCCCCCGCCGCCCCCGCCGTGCCCCGCGGACCTCGATGATTCGGGCGCCGTGGACGGCGCAGACCTCGGCGTGCTGCTCGGTGCCTGGGGGACGCCCGCCGCAGACCTCGACGGCGACGGCACCACCGGAGGCGCCGATCTCGGCATCCTCCTGGGCGCCTGGGGCGCGTGCCCGGCCTGACGGCCTGCCGCTGATCGATTACCGACGGACGCGCGCCGCGACCAGCGCGAGGTCCGCGTCGTCGAGGAACCCGTCGCGGTTCACGTCGCCGCCGACGGTGTCGCCCTCGGCGATGGCCGCAATGAGCGCCGCAAGGTCTTCTGCATCGGCATCGCCGTCACGGTCGACGTCGCCGGCGAGGATCGCACAGGCGTGGTTCGCCGCTGCGGCGATGGTGTCGTC
>JAIYBS010000265.1 GCA_027488415.1 Planctomycetaceae bacterium
ACTCGTCACGGGCTACGAGGCGGGGCTCGCGGTCCCGGACTGGCCGAACAGCTTCGGCCACAACATGCTGCTCTACCCGATCTCCGAGATGAAGGGCGGCATCTTCTACGAGCACGCGCACCGTCTCTTCGGCATGCTCGTCGGCGTGACCGTGCTCGCCTTCACGGTGACGGCGTGGAAGTCGGGCGCGCCGGCGTTCGCGCGCGGCGCGACGCTCGTCCTGCTCGCGATGGTCGTCACCCAGGGAACGCTCGGCGGGCTGCGCGTCACGGGCAACCTGACCGCGAGCATGGATCCCTCGAAGCTCTCGCCGAGCACCGCGCTCGCGATCGTGCACGGCATGCTCGGGCAGCTGGTCTTCGGCGCGGCGCTCGTGTCCGCGTTCGCCGTGTCGCGCGCCTGGTCCACCGTGCGCGGCACCGTCGCGCAGCGTTCCGTGCGCGTCCTGGCCACGGCGGCGTTCGTCGCGCTCCTCTGCCAGCTGTTCCTCGGCGCGTCGATGCGCCACCTGCAGGTGCCCCCGACGGCCGACGCGGGCGCGCGCATCCCCGCGTGGGCGCTGCACGGGCACGTCACGATGGCGATCGTCGCGCTGGTGCTCGTGATCGTCGCGGGAAGCCGTGCGTCGAAGGCGGCGCGCGAGCCGGCGCTTCGGTCGACGGCGAAGGCCGTGACGCACAGCGTCGGGCTGCAGTTCCTCCTCGGGATCGGCGCGCTCGTCGCCGTCCTGCTGCGCCGGGGCGAGGACATCCCGTGGTGGGAGGCGACCTCGACCACCGCGCACCAGGCGGTCGGCGCGCTGCTGATCGCGTGCACGATGTCGCTCGCGGTGCTCGCCTGGCGCGCGACCGACGGCGCCGGCGTCAGTCGCCCTGCGTGACGGGCTTCAGCGCCTCCTCGAGCGCCAGCACCGCGTAGGCGGTCACGAGCTCGGGCTGCCCCTCCTGCCAGCGGTCGGCGCCGTTCACCCAGCTGCCGTCCTCGCGCTGCGTGCCGAGGAGCGCGTCGACGAGGTCGTTGCGCCAGTTGCGCGGCGCACCCTCGCCGCTGGCCTTCGCGTCGAGCGGAACGACGGACGCCGTGTTCGCCGCGAACATCGCTCGCGCCGCGGCGTGCAGGTAGTAGTAGCGGCCCTGCTGGCCGAGGCCGGGATTCTCGGCGAACGTGTAGTTGCGGCGGATCCAGTCCCACGCCGCCGTCACGCGCGGGTCGTCCTTCGAGAGCCCCGCGTAGAGCAGGCTCTTGAAGCCGGCGTAGGTCATGCTCCCGTAGCTTCGCAGCGAGCGCGTGCCCTCGGGCATCTTCTCGCCGTAGCGGCCCTCGCCGGCGGCATCGCTCGCGAAGCTCTCGCCGCCGTTCGAGGGCGTGTAGACGAAGCCGCCGTCGCCGGAGCCCTTCTGCGCCCAGGTCGCGTCGTTCGCCTTCGTGTTCTGCGTCCGCGCCACGAATACGAGCGCTCGCTGCACGGCGGGGTCGTCCGTGCTCACGCCCGCGTCGTGCAGCGCGTCGAGCATCAGCTGCGTGTTCGAGAGGTCGGGCCGGCCGTGGTTGCCGTAGCCCGCGCCGCCGAACCAGTCGGCATTCGGGCCGATCCCCTCCTCCTGGTCCCACTGGTTGCGGACGAGCCAGGTCCGGATCGCCTCGACCGGTCGCACGAGCGAGTCGTCCTGCTGCGCCGCGAGGCCCATGAGCACCATGCTCGCCACGTAGTTGGCGAGGCCGCCCGACTGGTCGGGACGGAACTCGCCGCCGACCATCGTGCGCGCGACCACGTAGTCGAGCGCCTTGCGCGCGGCGGCGTCGGACTTCCCCGTGAATCCCGCCTGCGCGAAGGCCTTGAGCGCGAGCCCGGTCACCGCGCTCGGCACGGCCGTCGACGGCGCGGCCTGGTCGGTGGCCTTCGCGGCGCTGC
This sequence comes from Planctomycetaceae bacterium, assembly GCA_027488415.1. Lineage (GTDB taxonomy): Bacteria > Planctomycetota > Phycisphaerae > Phycisphaerales > SM1A02 > UBA966. Next base: position 1,913 of record JAIYBS010000265.1, read on the forward strand.
CCTGCATCCAGCCGCCGTCCGGCCCCTGCGTCGTGCGCAGGTAGTCGAGCCCCTTCGTCACCGCGGCGCGCGCGGCGGCGAAGCGCGCCGGGTCCATCGGCACCTCCTCCGCGCGGTCCGCGATGCGCATCACGACCGGGAGCGGCCGCAGCACGCGGCCGGGCACGGACGGATCGCCGAGCCTCGTGATGCGGTCCGCCTTGATGCGCGCGTCCATCGCCGGCGCGGGCGGCGCGAGCACCGCGGCGCGCACCGCGTCCGGCACCGCGATCTCGGCCTGCGACACCGGCTTCGCCTCGAGCTTCGGCGCAGCGCGCTCGATCTTCGCGTACACGAGGAAGTCGCTCTCGCGCGGCGTCGTCGCGACGGGCTGGCCCGGCGGCACCGGGCGCTTCGGGTCCGGGCCGACGCCGACGAATCGGAGCGGCGCGAGCACGAGCCCGGACGCGTCCGCCTTCGCGGTGACGGCGACGGTCACGAGCAGCCCGTCCTCGGCGCCGGGCTTCTGGCCGACGATCCTCGAGTCGAGCCTCGGATCGGTGGAGTTGACCGCGTCGATCCGCACGCCGTTCGCGTGCTTGATCTCGAACTCGAACATCCGGGTCTCGCCCGGCGCGAGCACGCCGAGGTTCTCGCGGAACTGCGCGAAGGAGAACGCCGGGTTGATGCGCGTGCACTCGTGCCGGACGCGGAGGTCGATGAGGCGCGCGTCGGCCCGGTCGGTCTCGATGACGAGGTACTTCGGGACCTGGTCGCAGGGCAGCCTCGAGAAGTCGTAGCGCACGCGGTAGCTCTCGCGCGGGCCCTGGTTCACCGGGTCGAAGTCGACGAACTGCGCGGGCTGGCCGCCCACCGACAGCACGCGGAAGGGCGCGCCGTCGATCGACTCGACGGTGACCTCGCCGGCCACGTTCGACTTGATGTCGTAGGCGTTGATGAACGGGTCGCGGCGCGGCTTGCCGTCCGGGCCGGGGTTCATCTGGAACGCGCGCACGGGGTACGTGACCTCGGCGCGGATGCCGAGCTCGACGAGCCCGGGCACGTCCTTGAACATCAGCACCACCTGCGCGGTCTTCTCGCCGGTGGCGCCGCTCGTGCGCATCGAGAGGGGCACCGTGAGCGTGCCGCCCGCGGGGATCACCTTGCCGAGCATGTCGACGGTGGTGCACGTGCAGCTCGGCGAGCTCCGGACGCAGGTCACCGGGCGGTCGAGCGTGTTCAGGAGCACCGCCTCGAACTTGACGTCGGTGTTCGGGCGGACGAGCCCCGCGTCGAGCTGCGCCGGATTCGCCTTCACCGGGCAGATCGCCATCTGCCGGGCGACCTCGCGGGCGCGGTCCGCGATCTGCTGCTGCTGGGGCGCCGCCGCGGCGGGCATGGCAATCATGCCGATCATGACGAGCAGGGGGGCGAGGGCGACTGCGGTCGTGCGGATCATGGGGTGGACCTCCGCAGGCATCGTAGTTCTCGCGCTCCTACACTCGTTCCCCATGCGCGCCATCGAAGTGCTCCGCCAGGGAAACCCGGTCGCCCCCAACGTCCGCTTTACCGCGGGCCGCCCCGACTGCGTCGCCGGTCCCGGCGAGGTGCGCGTGCGCACGGAGGCCTCCGCGCTCAACCACCTCGACCTGTGGGTCGGCCGCGGGCTCCCCGGGATCGAGGTGCACTGGCCGACCGTCGGCGGCTCGGACGGCGTCGGGGTCGTGGACTCGGTCGGCGCCGGCGTCGATCCCGCGTGGGTCGGCCAGCGCGTGATCCTCAACGCGGCCGTGATGCGCCCCGAGCCGAGCGTGCCGGGCCGCGCACCGGCGGGCGAGGACATCTGGATGATCGGCGAGCACCAGCCCGGGACGCACGCCGAGTTCTTCACGGCGCCCGCGACCAACGTGCTCGCGATCGGCGACGTCGACCCCGTGCACGCGGCGGCCTTCGGGCTCACGCACCTCACCGCGTGGCGCATGCTCGTCACGCGCGCGCGCCTGCAGGCCGGCATGACGGTGCTCATTCCCGGCATCGGCGGCGGCGTCGCGCTGGCGTCGCTCGCGATCGCGCGGCACTTCGGCTGCACGACGATCGTCACCAGCCGCCACGCCGCGAAGCTCGAGCGGGCGAAGCAGCTCGGTGCGGACCACTGCGTGCTCGACACCGGCGCCGACTGGTCGCGCGAGGTGCGCAAGGCGACCGGCGGGCGCGGCGTCGACGTCGTCTCCGAGAGCGTGGGCAAGGCGGTCCACCTGGCGTGCATCAAGAGCATGGCGCGCGGCGGGACGCTCGTGACGTGCGGGTGCACCACCGGGCCGGACGCGGGCACCGACCTCGCGCGCATCTTCTGGAACCAGCTCTCGATCGTCGGGTCCACGATGGGCACGATGGACGAGTTCCGCGCCGTGGTGGCGCTGATGCGCTCCGGAGCGCTCCGGGCCGTGGTGGACGAGGTCGCCGCCCCGGCCGAGGCGCAGGCCGCCTACGGCCGCCTGGAGGCCGGGGAGCAGTTCGGGAAGATCGTCTTCCGGTGGTGAACATGCGGTATTTGCGGCAATTGCGCCGATAACGCGCAATGACCCTTGAATCCGGTCGTCTTCCCCGGGTCTACTCCGCGGCTCGATGCCCACCGAATACGTGAACGAAACCGCCGAGTCGACCGACGGTCCCGCTGGCGCCGCGCTCCTTGAGCCGGAAACAGCACCGCCGCAGCGTCGGCAGATGCCGGGCTGGGCGGTGCTGCTCCACAATGACGACGTGAACGAATTTGCATTCGTCACGCGGTCGGTCGTGGAGTTCGCTCGCCTTCCGGTTTCGGATGCGGTGGCGCGCACGATCGAAGCGCACGAGTCCGGCGTCGCGCTGCTCGTGGTGACCCATCGCGAGAAGGCGGAGCTCCTCCAGGAGCAGTTCCAGACCCGCGGCCTCACGGTGACCATCGAGCCGGCCGCCTGAGCCCGCCGAAATCGGTACGTAGCCCTATGATTCACGTTCCGCGCGGCCCCCGGCCGGCGTCGGTTCCCCACACCATGCGCGCCCCCGTCCTCATCTCGATCGTCGTCGCGGGCATCCTTGGGCTCGTCGGCCTCTTCGCCGGCAAGGACATCTGGAACGCGATGAGCTTCGGTGCCAAGGAGGGCACCGCCGTCCGCATGGAGGCCGTGGAGGAGGGCGTGATCACGGAGACCGTGTCCGCCCCGGGCATCATCGAGCCGATCCGCAAGGTCGACGTCTCGGCGGAGGTCTCCGCGCGCATCGTTGAGCTGCCGCGGCGCGAGGGCGACCGGGTCCGCACGGGCGACCTCCTCATGCGCCTCGACGACCGTGACCTGAAGGCCGCGCTGCAGAGCGCCGAGGCGCGCCGCGACGGCGAGCGCTACCGGCTCGAGGCCGAGCGCTCGCGCATCGTCGGCAGCCAGAACAACCTCGAGAACCAGCGCGCGATCGCCCAGCGCCAGGAGTCGCTCTTCCGCGCCGGCGACGTGAGCCGCCAGGCCTACGAGGACGCGGTCACCCGGGCACGCGACCTCGAGAGCCAGTTCCTGGCGCAGAAGAACACGATCGTGCAGCTCGAGAAGAGCCTTGCCGCCGCCGAGGCGCAGATCGAGCAGCAGCGCGAGGCGCTGCGCCGCACGGTCGTCGTGGCCGCGATCGACGGCGTCGTGACCCAGCTGAACGCCGAGGTCGGCGAGCTCGTCGTCGTCGGCACGATGAACATGCCGGGCACCAAGATCATGACCATCGCCGACCTGAGCAAGATGAAGCTCAGCGCGAAGGTCAGCGAGACCGACATCCCGCGCGTCGCCAAGGGGCAGCCCGCCGAGGTCCGGATCAACGGCTACAAGAACCGCGTCTTCAAGGGCACCGTCGACGAGGTCGCGCTGAGCCGCACCGTGGAGAAGGACGGCACCGGCTTCTTCAAGACGGCGATCCTCCTCGACCTCGACGGCGAGCAGATCTTCAGCGGCCTCGGCGGCAACGTCGACATCTCGATCGCGCGCCACAGCGGCCTGAACGTGCCGAGCCAGGCCGTCGTCGAGCGGCGGGTCGAGGGGCTGCCGGAGTCGCAGCGATCGAGCCCGCTCATCCCCGCCGGCAAGAAGCTCGCCAGCGTCGTGTTCCGGGTCGTCGACGGGAAGGCCGTCGCGACCGTCGTGGGCACCGGCGCGTCGAACCTCACCAACACCGTGATCGCGGACGGCGTCAAGGCCGGCGAGCTGGTGGTCACCGGGCCCTACAAGGCCCTTGAGCGCCTGAAGGACGGCGAGGCCGTCGTGAAGGAGGAGTCCTCCGGCTGGGGCGGCGACGGCGAGCGTCCGGGCGGCGGCGGCGGCGGCGGCGGCCGGCGCGGCATGGGAATGCGGTTCTGAACCCGGGGTCTGTGACGAGCGCATGAGCGAGGCGATCATCCAACTCCGCGGCATCGCGAAGGTCTACCGAGTGGGCGTGGAGACGATCCATGCCCTGCGCGGCGTGGACCTCGACATCCACCGCAACGAGTTCGTCGCCATCATGGGAAGCTCGGGCTCCGGCAAGAGCACGCTCATGAACACGCTCGGCTGCCTCGACCGCCCGACGGGCGGCGAGTACCGCCTCGGCGGCCACGTCGTGAGCGCCATGAAGGCGGACGAGCTCGCCCACATCCGCAACGTCGAGATCGGCTTCGTCTTCCAGAGCTTCGAGCTGCTCCCGCGGCAGACGGCGCTCGAGAACGTCGAGCTCCCCCTGATGTACTCGGCGACCGCCGGCGGAATGCGCGAGCGGCGGGCACGCGCGCTCGCGGCGCTCGAGCGCGTCGGCCTGGGCAAGCGCGTCGATCACCGCCCGAACCAGCTCTCCGGCGGCCAGAAGCAGCGCGTGGCGATCGCGCGC
>JAIYBS010000275.1 GCA_027488415.1 Planctomycetaceae bacterium
CTTCGTCCCGCCGAAGATCGAGTCGCTCCCGGCGTGGCTCGGCACGCGACGCAACGACCTCTGGAACTGACGGGGGGCGGAAAACATGCCGGGGGCCCCCCGGCATGTTTTCCGCCGCCGCTCACTTCGCCTCGAGCGCCTCAACCGGCATCGTCTTGAAGGCGTGCCGCATCGAGTGCGTGTAGAAGCCGCCCGGGCGCAGGATCACGCTCGGCCAGCCCTCCTTGCCCTGCTTGTTGATGCTGTCGGGGAAGGCCTGGGTCTCGAGGCAGAGGCCGCCGTGCTTGTCGTAGGTCGTGCCCGCCTTGCCGGGGATGCCGTCGAGGAAGTTGCCCGAATAGAACTGGATGCCGGGCTGGTCGCTCTGGACGATCATCGCGATGCCGGTGCGGCGGCAGCGGACGGCGGCAGCGTTGCGCATCCTGCCTGGCTCGCCGCGCACCACGAAGTTGTGGTCGTAGCCGCCCGGGTCGTCCTTGGTCGCGGGAAGCTGGCCGATGTCGCGGCCGATCGGCTTCGGCTGGCGGAAGTCGAGCGGCGTACCGAGCACGGACTTGATCTCCCCGGTGGTAATGAGCGACGCGTCGACCGGCGTGTAGTCGTCGGCCGCGAGCATGAGCTCGTGGTCGAGGATCGAGCCCTGGCCCTGGCCCGCGAGGTTCCAGTACGAGTGGTGCGCGAGGTTCACGCACGTGGGCTTGTCGCTCACGGCCTGCATCTCGACGGCGAGCTCGTTGAGCGCGGTGAGCGTGTAGGTCACGCGCGCCTCGCAGGTGCCCGGGAATCCCTCCTCGCCGTCCGGGCTCACGTAGGTGAAGGTGATCGTCGGCTCGCCGTTCTTCACCTCGGCCTTGCCCGTCCACATGCGCTTGTCGAAGCCGCGCGCGCCGCCGTGAAGCGAGTTCGCGCCGTTGTTGCAGCTGACCTTGTACTCCTTGCCGTCGATCGAGAAGGTGCCCTTCGCGATGCGGTTCGCGCAGCGGCCCGCGGTGCAGCCGAAGTACTGCGTGCGGTCCACGTAGTCCTGCAGCGTCGGACGACCGAGCACCACGTCGACCATGCTGCCGCGCGAGTCGGGAACCCAGAGCTCGGTGATGATGGTGCCGTAGTCGGTCACCTTCATCTTCATGCCCTTGTCGTTCACGAGCGTCCAGAGGTGCGCGGTCTTCCCCTCGAAGGTGCCCCAGTCCTCGACGGACACGCTGGGGGCGCCGACGGGCGCGGGGAGCGGGGCGGCGATGGCGAAGAGCGCGAGGATCGATGCGGTGATCATGGTTGTTCCCTTCTTCGTGCGTGATGCCTGCGGACGAGTTCGTCGGCGGAGACGCCCACCAGGAGCACCGCGCCGATGACCGCGAATTCGAGCTGCGAGCTGAGGCCGAGCAGGATGATCGCCGTGCGCAGCACCTGCAGCGTCGCCGCGCCGAGGACCACCCCGACCACGCTCGCCTCGCCGCCGCGCAGGCTGCATCCGCCGAGGACGGCCGCCGCGATCGCGTAGAGCTCGTAGAAGTTGCCGAAGTCTGAGGGCTGCGCGCTGCCGATGTCGAAGATGAAGAGCATCCCGCCGATGCCGGCGATGAGGCTGCACGCCACGTAGGCGCCGGTCACGAGCCGAGCGGTGGGGATGCCGCTGTAGCGCGCGGCCGCCTCGTTGCGGCCGGTCGCGAGCAGCCAGCGCCCGGCGACCGTGCGGTGCAGGAAGACGGCGATCAGCGTCGAGAGCACGACGAGCGGGATCACCGTCGCGGGCAGGCGGTAGGCCTCGAGGCCGATCGGGAACTTCGCGAGCGCGATCGAGCGGACCGCGTCGAACTCGCCCTGGAAGCCCTGCGACTGGTCGCCGGTCATCCACCGCGCGATGCCGCGGTAGAGGAGCAGGCCGCACAGCGTCACGAGGAACGGCTGCAGCCGGAGCCTCGTCACGAGCAGCCCGTGGAACAGGCCGATCGCCGCGCTTGCGGCGAGCACCGCCGGGATCGCCGCCCACGGCGACCACCCGCGCTCGACCAGGAGCCACGGCGTCGCGATGCCCGCGAGGCACACCACGCTGCCGATCGAGAGGTCGATGCCGCCCGTCGCGATCACCAGGCTCGCGCCGAGCGCGAGGATCGCGAAGAGCGCGGTCCGCTGCGTCAGGTTCTGCAGGTTGTAGCCGGTGAGGAAGTTGTCGCCGAACAGCGCGGCGACGACGCACACGGCGACGAGCAGTCCGAGGATGCCGAGGTTCTTCTTCATGCCGCGCCGCCCGTGGCGAGGTGCATGATCGCCTCTTCCGTGGCTTCCTGCACGGAGAGCTCGCCCGCGATGCCGCCGTCGTGCATGACCAGCACGCGGTCCGCGAGGAGGAGCACCTCCTCGAGCTCGCTGGAGGCGAAGAGGACGGCGGTCCCCGCGTCGGCAAGGCGTCGGACCTCGCGGTGGATCTCGGCGCGGGCGCCGACGTCGACGCCGCGCGTCGGCTCGTCGAGGAGGAGCACCGCGGGCGCGATCGCGATCCAGCGGCCGAGCACGGTCTTCTGCTGGTTGCCGCCGGAGAGGGTGGCGACCGGTCGGGACGGGTCGTCGGGGCGCAGCTGCACCTGCTCGATCACGCGACGCACCGTCGCGCGCTCGCCGGCGCCGTCGATGCGGCGGAGGAGGGGTTGGTCGTCGGGCGAACCGGCACGGCCGGCGCCCGCGTCGCGTCGGCCCGCGCCGATCCATGCGAGCGACACGTTGGTCGACACCGGATCCGGCGCGAAGATCCCGTGGCGCGCGCGGTCCTCGGGCACCAGCGCGACGCCGCGGCGCGTTCGGTCCGCCACGTTGCCGCCAAGCTCAGCGCCGTCCACCGAGACGCGACCGCCGTGCGGCACGACGCCCGCGATCGATTCAAGCAGCTCGGTCCGGCCCGCGCCGACGAGCCCGGCGAGCCCGACGATCTCGCCCGCGCGGACCTGCAGGCTCGCGGCGCGACGTCGGTGATGCGGCGTGACCACCGCGTCCGCGCGCAGGCGGATCGGCGCGTCGGTGCGCGGGGCGCGCGCCGATGCCGTCTCGAGGTAGCGGCCGACCATCAGTCGCTCGACCATCGCGCGGTCGATGCCGGCGCGCGGCATGTCGCCGGTCTTTTCGCCGTCGCGGAGCACGACAACGCGGTCGGCGACCCTCATCACCTCGTCGAGGTGGTGCGAGACGAACACCACGGCCGTGCCGCGGTCGCGCAGCTCGCGGAGGATCGCGAGCAGCCGGTCCTTCTCGCGCGCGGAGAGGCTCGACGTCGGTTCGTCGAGCACGAGGACCCTCGCCTTCGCGGAGAGCGCCTTCGCGATCTCGACGAGCTGGCGGTGCGCGATCGGAAGCGTCCCGCAGGGCGTGGCCGGGTCGACGTGCAGGCCGACCGTCGCGAGCCACGTCCGTGCCTCTGCGTGCATCGTCGCGCGGTCGAGGAAACCGAATCGCGACGGCTCGCGCCCGAGGAAGATGTTCCCGGCGACGTCGAGGTTCTCGGCGAGGTTGAGCTCCTGGTGCACGAGCGCGATGCCGGCGCGCTCGGCGTCACGCACGCCCCGGAAGTCCGCGTCCCTCATGCCGCCGGCGCCGTCCTGGATCTCGAGCTTCCCGCTGCAGGGGCGCTCGATGCCGCCCATGATGCGCAGCAGCGTGCTCTTGCCCGCGCCGTTCTCGCCGACGATCGCGAGCACCTCGCCCGCGCGGACGTCGAGGAAGATCCCCTTGAGCGTCGGCACGTCGCCGTAGCGATGCCACAGCGCGCGCATGCGGAGCAGCGGCGGAGGCCCGTCGAGGTCGACCGGCGGCAGCGCGAACCTCACTTCGCGGGCGCTTCCTTGCCGGCCTTGATGCGCGCCTTGAGCTCGTTCCAGAACGCCTCGGCGTCGGCCTTGCGAATGACCTTCGCGGGGATGTTGAGGACGCCGTTCGCCGGCACCATCGACATGTCGCCCTTGCAGAAGGCGTTCAGCACGCGCACGCTCTCGAAGCCGTAGCCGTAGGGGTCCTGCACGACCGTTCCGAGCACCGTGCCGTCCTTGATGCCTTGGATCACGTCGGCGCCCTCGTCGAACGCCGCGAGCTGCACGGAGCCGGCCTTGCCCGTCTGCTTGAGGACCTCGGCGGCGAGCGACGAGTTGTATTCGAACAGCCCCGTCATGAGGGCGAGCTTCGGGTGCTTCGTCAGCACGTCCTCGATGTTCGCCTTCGCCTTCGCGCGGTCGAAGCCGTCGGTCCAGGTGCCGACGACGGTGTAGCCGGCCTCTTCGATGACCTTCGCCGGCTCGTCGTAGCGGGTGGCGTCCGGCGTTCGGCCGAGCAGGCCGTCGATGAAGCCCTGGCGCCGACGCCTGGCGTTGTCCTGCTCGAGCCGGCCGATGAAGATCGCCACTTCGCCGCCCTTGCAGCCCTCGCGCGCGAGCCTGCCGCACATCAGGCCGGCCTCGTAGTTGTCCATGCCGATGTAGCAGAGGCGCGGCGCGGTGGGTGCGTCGGAGTCGTTCGTGATGAGGAGCGATCGCTCGGCGACGAGCTTGAGCACGTCCATCTGGTTGACCGGGTCGATCGGGCTGACGCTGATGCCGTCGACGCCGCGCGTCACGAGGTCCTCGAGCATCCGCTTCTGGTCGCCGAGGCCTCCGCCCGGGAACTCGACGGTCACCTGGCAGCCGAGTTGCTTGCCGGCGGCGATGGCGCCGGCCTTGGCGATGGTCCAGAAGTCGGTGACGCCGTTGGAGACGAACGCGACGTGCGGCTTCGCCTTGGGCGACTGCTTCATCGCGGCGATGCGCGCCTTCTGCGCCTCGACGAGGTCCGCGTGCGGCGCGGCGGCGAGTCCGAGGGCGATCGACGCGAACGCGGCGAGGGTGACGGCGATGCGCTTCGTGTTCATGGGCATGTCGGTGTCTCCGAATGTCGGCGGTTCAGGTGACGGTCATGCCGCCGTTCACGGGGATGTCCGCGGCGGTGACGAATCGCGCCGCGTCGGACGCGAGGAACGTGACCGCGCCGGCCACGTCGGACGGGATGCCGAAGTGACCCATCGGGATCATCTTCCGGTAGCCCTCCTTCATCTCCTCGGGGTCGTTGGCATGGCGCTCGACGGGGATCCAGCCGGGTGCGACGGCGTTCACTGTGATTCCCCAGGGCGCGAGCTCGCCGGCCATCGCGCGGGTCCAGCCCGTCTGCGCGCCCTTCGCGGCGACGTATGCGCTGAACGGGTGCGTGCCGCGGCGGAAGACCTCGCTCGTGATGTTGATGATGCGGCCCCAGCGCTGCCTCTTCATGTGCGGCAGCGCGCGGCGCGTGATGAGGAACGGGCTCTTCACGAAGAAGTCGTACATCTCCTGGTAGAAGGCCCAGTCGTACTCCTCGATCGGCTTCAGCGGCTGCGGACCGGTGGCGTTGTAGACGGCGACGTCGACCGGGCCGAGCTCGGCCTCGATCTCGGTGCACATGCGGTCGATGCTTGCCTCTTCGGTGACGTCGGCGCGGACCAGCATGCCGTGCAGGCCGGCGTCGCGGAACTCGCGCCAGGTGCGGTCGGCGTGCTCGTGGTTGTTGGCGTAGTTGATGGCGACCTTCGCGCCGGCGCGCGCGAGGCCGAACGCCATCGCCTTACCGAGCCCGCGCGACGCACCGGTGACGAGCGCCACGCGGCCGCGGAGGTTGAAGTCTGGGGTGATCATCGGATCAGAAATCCGTTCCTGGTAATGGTGGCACCAATTTCCGGCGCCAATGCTATGGGAGGGGAAATTGGTGCCACCATTACCAGGAACGGATTTCTGATCTTCACGCCAAC
>JAIYBS010000173.1 GCA_027488415.1 Planctomycetaceae bacterium
AACTATGGCGTGAAGCGTGAGGAACACAACACGAGTTTCACGCGAAAACAGGAAAAAGGGTCGCAGTTATTGGCCGCGGGGCGCAATCGCAAGTTCCGCCGCTCGTTCGCAGCGAACTTCCCCGGTTCCCTTCGTGATCTCCCCGATCACGACAGGAGCCTCGCCCAGCTTGGCCAATTTCGCGCAGACCGCGTCCGAGAATGCCGGCCGAACGATGATCGTATAGCCGATCCCCATGTTGAAGACGCGGAACATCTCGTCCCGGTCGACGTTTCCGTGCTGCTGGAGGAACGGGAAGATCGGGTTCGGCGCCCAGGCGGAAGTGTCTAGGACCGCATCCACCTTCGGGCCGAGCGCGCGGGAGAGATTCCCCGGCAGCCCGCCGCCGGTGATGTGCGCCATCCCGGTCACGACCTTCTTCTTCTTGTAGGCCGAGAGCAGCTTCACGATCGGCTTGGCGTAGATGCGCGTCGGTTCGAGCAGGACCTTCCAGAGCGGGTCCGGCCCGAGCTCGGGATAGACCCGGTCGAGGTCCAGCCCGGCATCCTTGATGATGCGGCGGACCAGCGAATAGCCGTTGGAGTGAACGCCGGACGACCGCAGGCCGATCACCACGTCGCCCTTCTTGACCCGCGCCGCGTCGACCACGCGCGAGAGCTCGACGACCCCGACGCAGAAGCCCGCGATGTCGAAGTCGCCGGGCTTGTAGATGTCGGGCATCTCGGCGCACTCGCCGCCGATCAGCGCGCAGCCGGCGATCTCGCAGCCCTTGGCGACGCCCTCGATCATCTTGGTCGTCGCGTCCGGGTCGAGCTTGGAGAGGCCCAGGTAATCGAGGAAGAAAAGCGGCTCGGCGCCCTGCACGATGAGGTCGTTGACGTTCATCGCGACGCAGTCGATGCCGACGGTGTCGTAGATCCGGCGCTCCGCGGCCAGCATGACCTTGGTGCCCACGCCGTCGGTGCAGCCGACGAGCACCGGGTCCTTGTAGTTGCGCTTGAAGAGCTTCTGGTTGTAGTCGAGCCGGAACATGCCGGCGAACGCGCCGTGCTGGCCCATCACCCGCGGACCGTGCGTCCGCTTCAGCAGGGTCTTGATCCGGTCGACCACCTCGTCGCCGGCGTCGATGTCGACGCCGGAGTCCTTGTAGGTGAGCGGACGGCGGGCGGCAGGCGTCGGGGCGGCGGCGACGTCGGTCATGGGGCGAACATGGTAGCCGGGCGATGTTCAGGGCCGAGGCGCGGAAACAGCCTCAGAACGCGCGGGATCCCGCTTGAGGAACGCGATCAGCGCGATGCCGGGGACGCCGGCCGCGACCGTCATCGCGAAGTACGCCGGGTAGTCGAGCTGTTTCGCGAGGATGCCGCTGAACCCGCCCGCGACCGCGCCGCCGGCGGCCATCAGGGCCGTCAGGAACGCGTACTGCGTGGCGACCATCCGCCGGTCGCAGATCGACATCAGGTAGGCGACGAACCCGGCCGAGACCATGCCGCCGGCGATGCTCTCGACGGCGATCGCCGCTGCGAGGGGTACGAGCGGCGCCGGAGCCGCCGCCGGCGACGAGACCGTCGCACCGAAGCCGGACGCGAGCAGCAGGAACCCCGCGTTGCTGGCCGCCTGAAGGGCTCCGAAGGTCCACAGGCACGCCGTGAGGCCGAGCCGGGCCACCATCCACCCGCCGAGGATCGCGCCGCCGATCGTGAGGCCGAACCCGAGCCCCTGCCGGACCCACGCGAGGTCGCGCGCCGAGTAGCCGAGGCCCTGCACGAGGAGCGGCTCGGTCATCGCGTTGCCGAGCTGGTCCGGGAGCCGAAAGAGCAGCACGAATGCCACGAGCGCCGCAAGGCGCGGACCCCAGGCGCGGACGAACCCGGCCGCGGGCTCGAGAATCGCCGCGCGCAGCCCCGGTTCGGGCGGTGATGCGCGCGCGGGCTCGCGCGCGGCGAGCGATGCGACGAGCCCGACCGCGGCGAGCGAGCACCCCGCCCCCGCCACGAGCCCCCAGCCGAGGTCCTTCGCGAACCAGAGGATCGCGAGCCCGAGGCCCGCGAACGCGATGCGATAGCCGCTGACGAAGACGCCGGCGCCCGCGCCGAGCGCGCGCGGCTCGAGCGACTCCGCGAGGAACGCGCTCGCCACCACGTCGAGCGTGGCGCTCGCCGTCACCACCGCCGCGAGCAGCACCATGAACCGCGCGGCGCCCTCGGGGTCGTCGGCGCCCTTCCCCGGACCGATCGCGCACGCGAGCGCGATCGCCGCCAGGCACGCCAGGTGCGTGGCCACCAGCCAGCTGCGCCGCTGGCCGAGGCGGGCGAGCAGCGGCAGCCGAACCCGGTCGACGGCGGGCGCCCACAGGAACTTCAGCGCGTAGGGCAGCTGCAGGAACGAGAGCCAGCCGATCGCCACGACGTCCCAGCCGACGCTCGCGGTCCAGGTGCGCGCGATCGAGGTCGCGAAGAGATTCGGGACACCGGAGGAGAATCCGAGCGCCGCGAGCACGAGCATCGCGGGCGTGGCGTAGACGCGCCAGCCGAGCGTGGGGGCGGACGTCGGGGCGGACTCTGAGGTGGATTGCGGAACGGGCCCGTCCGTGGGCATCGCCGCAGACTAGTCGCGCGGCTCAGACCGCGACCGGCACCTGCGCCGCAAGCGCCTTCGCCATCATCGCGCCGAGGTCGGCGGGGCTCTCGGCGACGCTCAGCCCGGACGCACGCAGCGCGTCCATCTTGGCCTGCGCGGTGTCGTCCGCGCCGCCGATGATCGCGCCGGCGTGGCCCATGCGGCGGCCCGGAGGGGCCGTGCGGCCGGCGATGAACGCCACGACCGGCTTGTGCTGCATGTTCGCCTTGATCCACCTGCCGGCCTCCACCTCGTCGGTGCCGCCGATCTCGCCGATCATGATGACGCCGTCGGTGTCCTGGTCGGCCGCGAACATCTCGAGCACGTCGATGAAGTTCATGCCCTTCACCGGATCGCCGCCGATGCCGACGCAGGTCGACTGGCCGATGCCGCGCTCGGAGGTCTGCCACACGGCCTCGTAGGTCAGCGTGCCGGAGCGGCTGACGATGCCGACGGCCTTGCGCGTCGACGCGTCGAGCCGGTGCGTGTGGATGTAGCCCGGCATGATGCCGATCTTGCAGCCGCCCTCGTACCGGCCCGCGGTGCCGGTCTTGCGGCCGGGCGTGATCACGCCGGGGCAGTTCGGGCCGACGAGCACGGACTCCGGGTACCCGGCGAGGCGCGCGCGCACGCGCACCATGTCCTGCACGGGGATGCCCTCGGTGATGGCGACGATGGTCTTCACGCCCGCGTCGGCGGCCTCGAGGATGGCGTCGCCGGCGAACGGCGGCGGCACGAAGATCATGCTCGCGGTCGCGCCCGTCGACTTCACCGCCTGCGAGACGGTGTCGAAGATCGGCAGGCCGTTGGCGTCCTTCTGGCCGCCCTTGCCGGGGGTGGTGCCGCCGACCATGCGGGTGCCGTAGTCGAAGCAGCCCTTCGTGTGGAAGGCGCCCGAGCTGCCGGTGATGCCCTGGCAGATGACCGTCGTGTTGCCGTCGATGAGGATCGCCATAGAGGAAAAAAGGATAGCGGAACCCGCTAGGATCGGCAGTCGATGGGAAGCGCACCCGAACACGGTCCGCCGCAGGGCGACGAGGCGATCCGCGCGATCGCGGCGTCGATCGCGGCCCACCCGGCGATCGCCCGCTTCGGCGGGGGGGCCCTGGTCGACCCGGCGGCCGCCGGGCGCCTGCTCGGCGCGTTCCGCGAGCTCGTGTACCCGGGCTTCCACTCGGTCCCGCACGCCGCCGCGCACGACGACGCCGAGACCTTCGCGGCCGAGCGCGTGCCGGCGCTCCGGGCGGCGCTGGTCCAGGGGATCGCCGCGAGCGCGCGGGCCGAGGGTCGTGCCGACGCCGGCGCGGAGGCGATCGCGGACCTCGTGATCGCGGAGGTGCCGGCGATGCGCGCCGCCCTCGCCGAGGACGTCGACGCGGCGTACCGCGGCGACCCCGCGGCTCGCAGCAAGGCCGAGGTGGTGCTCTGCTACCCGGGCATCCTCGCGCTCACCGCGCACCGCTTCGCGAACGCGCTGTGGCGGCACGGCGTCATCGTGCTCGCGCGCATGGTCGCCGAGATCGCGCACTCCGCGACGGGCATCGACATCCACCCCGGCGCGACGATCGGCCGCGGCGTCTTCATCGACCACGGCACTGGCGTCGTGATCGGCGAGACGTGCACGATCGGCGCGGGCTGCCGCATCTACCAAGGCGTGACGCTCGGGGCGAAGAAGTTCGAACGCGACGCGGACGGATCGCTGCGGAAGGGATCGAAGCGCCACCCGACGCTCGGCGAGCGCGTGACCGTCTACGCGGGAGCCACGATCCTCGGCGGCGACACCGTCATCGGCGACGGCTCGGTGGTGGCGGGCGGCGTGTTCGTGATGCAGAGCGTGCCCGCGGGGCACCTCGTTGCCGCGCAGAAGGCGCAGGTCCGCGTGCTTCCCCACGGGGAGGACCCGGCATGACCGTCGGCTTCGGCGTCCGAGGTCTGTCCGCGCTCGCGCTCGCGCTCGGGCTCGTGAGCACGATGCTCGCGGTGCCCGCGGCGATGCCCGCGGAACCTGCGCGGACGGCGCTGCCGGGCGTGACTGCCGCAACGCTCTATGCACGCGTGCACGTGATGGGCGCCAGCGCGAGCGCGGGCTTCGGCGTCCGCGCGCCGAACGCGCGCAACGGCGCGGCGCGCGCGGAGGCGATGAGCCTCGCGCGCATCGCCGAGCTCGCGAGGATCGGCGACGGGTCCGTGACCGGCGACGCGACGGGGCTCTTCTTCGCGAACCCGCCCGCGGTCGGCGCGGGACAGGTGGACGCGGTGCTCGCCGCCGAGCCGAGGCCGACCATCGTCTTCGCCGACGACTTCCTCTTCTGGTTCACCTACGGCGCGCTCGACGCCGAGCGAAAGCCCGTCAAGGCGGAGTCGCAGCGGCTCGCGCTCCTCGAGCGGGGGCTCGCGCAGCTCGACCGCATCGTCGAGGCGGGGATCCCGCTCGTGGTCGGCGACGTGCCGAACATGTCGGGCGCCGTCGGACGCATGCTGTCGAAGGCGCAGATGCCGCAGGAGTCGACGCTCGCGCAGGCGAACGAGCGGATCCGCGACTGGGCCGCGCCGAAGCAGCGCGTCGCGGTGATGCCGCTCGCGCGACTCGTCGAGGACCTTCGCGAGGGCAAGCCGTTCGATGCCGGCCGCCGCACCTGGAGCGAGGCGGACGACGGCGCGCTCATCCAGCGGGACCGGCTGCACCCGACCTTCGCGGGCAGCGTCGCGATGCTCGCATGCACCGAGCAGGCCGCGAACGAGCGGTTCCTCGGCATCCGTCAGCCGAACGCGCCCGGTGCGCCCGCGGTGTTCGAGCACGACCCGGACCGCGTCGCGGCCACGGCACGCGCGCAGGCTCAGCCCGCGCCCTGAATCGCGGCAAGCCGGCGCTTG
>JAIYBS010000036.1 GCA_027488415.1 Planctomycetaceae bacterium
AGCGGTATCGATAGCTCTCCGAGGTGTCGAGCTCCATGATCCAGAGCGAGTACGTCCCCGACGGAAGCGGCGTCGTGAATCCGACGGATCCGGGCGAGACGGCCATCTCCGGGAGCAGGTCCCGTCCGATCGATGCTGAGCCGAAGTGTGCCCACCCGAGCAGCGGCGTCTCGATCGACCAGTTGTCGGGCGGAACCGTCAGCGCCGGCCCGGCCTGCATCCCGACGAAACTGAAGGCGCCGCCGACGTAGGCATCGATCAGCACGAAGCGAGACATCACGTGGCCCGCCGGGACGGTGAACGAGACGTAGTCGAGGTCGTGCACGTCGGGAAGCGCGGACGCGCCGAAGGTCCCGGCGACCACGTTGGTACCGGCGCCGAGCGAGAAGTGCGTCGGCGCCAGTCCGTCGTTCGAGAAGTCGCCCAGCTGCGCCTCGTCCGCAACGATGCCGGCCTGCGCGTTGGCGCAGAGGAACGAGACCGCGACGACAGCCGAGAGCGTTCGGCCGACGGGCTGTGCGCGGGAAACGACCTCGAGGTGGATTCGGTTCATGACCCGAAAAGTAGGCCAGACCTGGTCCGGGAGCCGTTCAGTGTCGGCTAAGGGATCGCGCACTTTCGGAGTGTTCGGGCGATGACGACCGTCCCTGCAGATTCCGGGGCGGGCGGCTCAGCGCCGTCCCCCGCCGCCACCGCGCGAGCCGCCGCCGTTGCCACGCGAGCCGCCGCCGTTGCTGCGGTAGCCGCCGGTCTGGCCGTAGCGCGCCGGGCTGAACCCGCTCGCGCCGCGGGCGCCCTCGGGCGAGTGCCAGCCGGCCGGCGAACCGTAGCCCGCCGCGCGGTTCATGCCGGTGGCGCCGCTTCGGAACGCGCCCGTGCCGGTGACGCCGCCGCCGCTGCGGATGTCCCCGTTCATGCGCGCGGTGTTCCAGCGGTTCTCGTTGGCAACGCGGTTGGCGTTGTCGCGGTTGCCCGCGTTGTTCCAGTTGCGGCGGTCGCCCCAGTTGTTCCAGCCGCGGTTCCAGTAGCCCCAGTCGCCGCCGTAGCCCCAGCCGTAGCCCCAGCCGCAGCCGTAGCCGTAGGCCGAGCCCCAGTACGGGCTCCAGCCCCAGCCGCCGTAGCCGGCGCCGTAGACGGACGGATACATGTCGGCGTAGCCGTAGTAGCCGTAACCCTGCTCGGGGGCGTAGGTGCCGGTGTCGTAGGAGTACTGCGCCTGGTTGCCGTAGGTCGAGGGGTAGCTCGGCGCCACGTAGTTGGGCACGTTGGCCTGCGCCGGGTCGACGGGCTGCGGATCCTGGGCGTTGTAGTCGTAGCCGGTGCCGTAGACCGGCACTCCGTCCTGCATGAAGGTGCCCATGTAGCCCGCCGAGCTGCCGAACGTCACGGAGTCCGGGGTGCTGGCGACCACCGAGACGTACGTGCACGGGTACGCGGCGCACGACGGCGAGATCGCGTAGATCTCCGCGGGCACCGAGTCGCACACGGTCCATGGGCCCGACTCGGACGACGCCGTGTACCAGGCGCCGTCGTCGCAGCAGTAGAAGCCCGACGCCGTCTTGATGACCGGCTGCGACGCGTTCGTCGCGTACGAGAGCCCGCCGTCGATCGGGCGGAAGCGCGGCTGCCCGCGGTACTTCATCTGGCACTGCGCGCCCGTGCGCGGGACGGTGATCGCGCGCACGAGGCCCGAGGCCGCGGCCGCCGAGTTCGCCTCGAGCGTCCCCGGCACGCTGGCGCGCGCGGGCGCGAGCGCGCCCTTCGCGGGGAGGTTCGCGAACGAGGCCGGGAGGCCGGTCGCGGGCACGTAGGTCCACGGTCCCTTGTTCAGGTCGGTCGTGGTGAACCAGCGGCCCGAGCCGAGCGTCCACCACGCATCGTTGGCGCGCAGCAGCGGGGTGCTGCAGTTGGCAACCCACTGGACGCCGTCGCAGGCGGCCTCGAGCTGCGGTGCGCCGTCGATCGACACGAGGATGGTCGGCTGCGTGGCCACGACCACGTCAGGCAGCTTGGGCTGCGGGGTTCCCGCCGCGGGCGCCTGCGGAGCGGTGGTCCCTGCCGGCGGCGCCGGCGCGCGGCCGATCTCCGCCACGACGTCCGACGGCGGCGACGACGCGGCCGCGAACGGGCCGCTCATCGCGGGCGCGCTCAGCCAGCGCGAGCCGCCCACGCGGGTGAACCACGTGCCGTCCGGGGACTTCAGCAGGATGCTCGGCGTATTGACCACGCGCTGCCAGCCGTTGCCGCACGAGCCGAACGCGGGCGTCCCGTTGACCGAGATGAGCACCGCGGGCCGTTCCGTCACGCGGATCGTGGGAGCGGCGTTCGAGAGGCCGCTCACGTTGCGCGACGCGTCGATCGCGACGCCCTGCACGATGTTCGTGAGCATCGACTCGATGCCCATTCCCTGGAGCAGCGACGCGAGGCCCGACTGCACGTCGTCGCCCGTGCCGTCGGGCATGGTGCACGAGGAGATCTGGAAGTCGCTGAGCTCGACGTAGCCGGGTGCGGAGGCCTGCGCCATCACGGCGGACATCGCGACCAGTCCGTCGACGGGTGCGGCATCGCCGCGCTTGACCTGCACGGTGGACTGCATCGACACGGTGTTGCCGTTGATCGCCGTGTAGGTGGGGGCGTTGAGCACGAAGGTGGCGCCGCCGGCGGTGGCCGTCTGCGGCCAGGCGGTGGCGGCCGGTGCTGCCTGCGCGGGTGCGGTGCCCGTCTGCGGCGCGGCGAGGGCCGGGG
>JAIYBS010000343.1 GCA_027488415.1 Planctomycetaceae bacterium
GGCGCCGGTGCGCGGATCGGTGGCCATCAGCTCGACGCGGTCCTGCCGGCGGTTCACGCGGAACCAGAGGAGCGCGTCACCCTTCGGCGACCACTCCACGCCGTAGACGTACTGCTCGGTGTCCGGTCCGACGTCCACCTTGGTACGCGTGCGCGAGGCGACGTCGTAGATCTCGAGCCGCGCCACCGGGTTCCGGTCGCCGGGCTTCGGATAGCCCGAGACCACCGCCTTGGTGCGCGTCGTGGCAAGCCCCGAGAGCAGCACGAAGTCCTTCACCGGCGACTCGTCGAAGTCGTAGTAGGCGAGCATCGAGGAATCCGGCGACCACCACATGGCAGTGACCTGGTCGAGCTCCTCGCCGTACACCCAGTCGGCGCTCCCGAACCAGTGCTTGCCCGCGCCCTCCGTGGTGACGGCGACGGGCTCGCCGCCCCCGGCGGGCTCGAGACGCACGTTCGCATCGGCATGCACCGCGGTCCACTTGGCGTCAGGGCTCGGGACGCGCGTCGCCTGCTGCGCGCGACCGCCGCGCGGCGCCCTGTACTCCTTCGGCTTCTCCGGCGCGGCCGGCGGCTCGCCCTCCGCGACGGCGCCGTCCTTCGCCGCGACGGACTTCCACTTCCCGCCGTACTGGAACCATGCACGCGATCCGTCGGCGTCCCAGCGGACCTCGGAGACGCGCCCCGAGTTGCCGCGGGGTCGCTCCGCCGCGCGGACGCGGTCCGCGCCGGGAAGCGCCTCGAACGGCGCCCACTGCGCATGCACGACCGAGGACGGGAGGACGAGGAGGATCGCCGCGAGCGCCGCGACGAACGGCGCTCGGTTGGGGGTGGATGCGGTCATGGGGTGCTGCTCGTTCAGGCGTGCGCGTCGAAGGCCGTCATCGCCCGGAAGGCGCGGTAGCGGTCGGCCACCTGCCCCGCGTCGAGGCGGGCCAGCCGGTCGAGCCCGAAGGCCTCGATGGTGAAGCTCGCGAGCACCGTGCCCCACGCCATCGCGTGGCGCATGGTGTCGAAGTCGTGCTTGCCGGCGCGCGCGAGGTGCGCCATGAAGCCGCCCGCGAAGGTGTCGCCGGCGCCGGTCGGGTCGACGACCTGCGCGAGGTCGGCGGGGAACGCCGGCACGCTCGCGACGCCGTCGCGGTGGATGAGGATCGCGCCGTGCTCGCCCTTCTTGACCACGACGAAGCTGCGCGGTCCGTTCGCGAGCACCTGGCGGCCGGCGGTGACGACGTTGCGGCAGTCGGTCAGCTGCATCGCCTCCTCGTCGTTCATGATCACGCCGTCCACCTCGGAGAGCAGGTTCATGAGCTCGGGACGCGCGATGTTGATCCAGAGGTCCATCGTGTCGCACACGGTGAACGGGCGATCCGGGAACTGGCGCAGGAGGTCGAGCTGCACGAGCGGATGTGTGTTCGCGAGGAACACCGTGCGGCTGTCGCGGTACTTCGCGGGCACCTTCGGCGGTGCCTCCTCGAGCACGCCGAGGCGCGTGAAGAGCGTCTCGCGGCGGTTCATGTTGTCGAAGTAGCGGCCGCCCCAGGCGAAGGTCTGGCTGTTGGCACGGCGCTCGAGGCCGTCGAGGCAGACGTTGCGGAACGCGCGAAGCTGCTTCTCGTGGGCCTCGGGCCAGTCGCCGCCGACCGCGCCGACGACGCGGACCGGCGTCAGCTGGCTCGCCGCCGCCGCGAAGTACGCGCAGCTCCCCCCGAGGACGCCGGAGGCCTCGCCGGTGGGTGCGTGGAGGGTGTCGATTCCGATGGTGCCGGTGACGAGCAGGGACATCCGCGCGAGTGTACGCGCGTCAGTCCTCGTGCTCGGAGGGCTTGGACCAGCCGAGGCCGAGCGGCACGCCGATCAGCGCGCCGGCGGCGACGTCGATCGGCATCGCCATCGACCAGCCCGGGATGGCGCGCGCGGCCACGGCCTGGTCGAGCGGCGCCTTCAGGGTGAACGACGTCCAGAGCTGCGCGAGCCCGACCGCGAGGACGGGCGCCGCGGCGAGCAGGATCGGCTGCGCCGGTCCGAGCGCGCGACGCCCGAGGAACGCGGTTGCCACGCCGCCCACCACCGCGGCGCCGATCGCCTGCCCCTTCATCTCGGTGCGCAGCACGAGCCACATCGCGGCGATCGCCACGATGCCCGCGGCCATCCCGCGGATCGAGTCGGCGTTGAACGCCTCGGCGAGGAAGCCCGCCTTCCGGTCGCGGGCGGGCATGTCGATGAGCGGCCCGGACACGCGGAACACCACGCACGACATGACCGCGACCGCGACGCCCCAGCAGAGCGTCTCGATCGCCATGGGCCGCAGGACGTCCGCGTCGAACGCGGCATCGACGATGGTGCCGGAGCGCCCGGCGACGACCGCGAGGCCGCAGCCGAGGACGAACAGCCCGACCGCCGCGTTGATCAGCCGGCCGACCGCGCACGCGACCCCGCAGCAGAGCGCGGCACCGAGCACCAGCGCGACGGCCGCGGCCACGGGGTGCGCCGCGTCGAGCGCGGTGGGGCCGAGCACGCCGCGGTCGCTCGCGAGGAACGGGAGGACCGGGATCACCGCCACGACGCACGCGAGCATGCCCGCGCCGAGGATCGCGTAGCGCGCGATCGGCCGGTCGGCGGCTCGTCGGGCGGCTTCGGGGGTGAGACGATCGGCGATTCCCATGCGCGTGTGGTACCCGCCGCGCCCGGCGCCCGCAAGCCGTGGCGTATCTTCACTCCCGCCATGCAGACCACCGACGGACGAAACGGACCGCGCGTCAGCCTCGACGGATCGCCGCTCTCGATCGAGCAGGTGGTGTCGGTGGCCCGCGGCCGCCGGGCGGTCGCGCTGGCGCCGGCCGCGCGCGCGGCGATGTCGGCGGCACGGGAGGCCCTGGTGCGCCGCATGGCCGGCGGTGAGGCCCTCTACGGGATCAACACCGGCTTCGGCAGCCTGAGCCGCGTCCGCGTGCCGGACGGCGACCTCGACGCGCTGCAGGCGAACCTCGTGCGCAGCCATGCGTCGGGAGTCGGCGATCCGGCGCCGGAGGAAGTGGTGCGAGGCATGCTGGTGATCCTCGCGGCGAGCCTCGCGCGCGCGCACAGCGGCGTCCGGCCCGAGCTCGTGGAGCTCATCGTGTCGATGCTGAACGCCGGGATCCACCCGGTGGTGCCGAGCCGCGGGTCGGTGGGCGCGTCCGGGGACCTCGCGCCGCTCGCGCACCTCGCGATGGCGTTCCTCGGCGAGGGCGAGTGCCTGCTCGGCGGCCAGCGCATGTCCGCATCGGACGCGCTCGGCGCCGCCGGGATCCGCCCGATCGCTCTGCAGGCGAAGGAGGGACTCGCGCTCATCAACGGCACGCACTACATGTGCTCGATCGGCGCGCTCGCGATGCACGACGCGGACGCGCTGCTGCGCACCGCCGCGCGGGCCACGGCGCTCTCGATCGACGCCTGCCGGGCGACCGACGCGTTCCTCGACGACCGCATCCACTCGGCGCGCAACCAGCCCGGCCAGCGCGAGGCGGCGCGGCGGATCAAGGCGCAGCTCGAGGGCAGCCAGGTGCTCGAGGCGCACAAGGTGGACGACCCGCGCGTCCAGGACCCGTACTCGTTCCGGTGCGCGCCGCAGGTGCTCGGCGCCGCGATGGATTCCGTGGGGTGGGCGCGCGGCGTGGTCGAGCGCGAGCTCGGCGGCGTCACCGACAACCCGCTGATCTTCGCGCACGACGGCCGGGCGGACATCGTGTCGGGAGGCAACTTCCACGGCATGCCGCTCGCGCTCGCGCTCGACGCGGCGAAGGTGGCGCTGGTCGCGGCGGCGGGTATCTCCGAGCGCCGTACCTTCTGGATCCTGGCGGCGAACGATCCGCAGAACCCGGTGCGCCCGTACCTGAGCGCGGACCCGGGCGTCAACAGCGGCTACATGATCGCGCAGTACGCGGCGGCCGCGTGCTGCAACGAGCTGCAGGTGCTTGCGCACCCCGCGAGCGCGCACAACGTGGTGACGAGCGCGGGCATCGAGGACTACAACTCGATGGGCGCGACGAGCGCCAACCACCTCCGGGCAGCGGTCCGGCTCGCGACGGACGTCGTCGCGATCGAGGTGCTCGTGATGTGCGAGGGGCTCGAGTACCAGCGGCCGCTGCGCTCGGGGGCCGGGGTCGAGGCGCTGCACGCCGCGGTCCGGGCGCAGGTGCCCCGCCTCGCGGGCGACCGCTCGCCCGCCCCGGACATCGCGGCGGTGGCGCGCATGATCTCGGACGGCGCCCTCGCCTGAGCCGCCGTGCGGGCGACCGAGCCGCCTAGAATCGGCGCGATGACGACCGCCGCCACCCGGACGATCCGCGCCCCGCGCGGCAACCAGAAGACCTGCAAGTCGTGGGCCGCCGAGGCCGCGATGCGCATGCTCATGAACAACCTCGATCCCGAGGTGGCGGAGCGGCCGGAGGGGCTCGTCGTGTACGGCGGCCGCGGGCAGGCCGCGCGCAGCTGGGAGTGCTTCGACGCGATCGTCGAGAGCCTGAGGAAGCTCGAGGCCGACGAGACGCTCCTCGTGCAGAGCGGCAAGCCGGTCGGCATCGTCCGGACGCACGCCGACGCGCCGCGCGTCATGATCGCCAACTCGAACCTCGTCCCCCACTGGGCGACGCAGCAGCACTTCGACGAGCTGTGCGCGCGCGGGCTAATGATGTACGGCCAGATGACCGCGGGCAGCTGGATCTACATCGGGACGCAGGGCATCCTGCAGGGCACCTACGAGACGTTCGCCGAGTGCGCGCGCCAGCACTTCGGCGGGACGCTGAAGGGCACGCTCAACGTCACCGCCGGCTGCGGCGGCATGGGCGGCGCGCAGCCGCTGGCGATCACCATGAACGAGGGCACCGCGCTCGTCGCCGACGTGTGCCGCGAGCGGCTCGAGAAGCGCGTGCACGACCGGTACCTCGACGAGATCCACGACGACCTCGACGCCGCGATCGACCGCGCGCTCGACCTCAAGCGCCGGGGCGAGGGGATCTCGGTGGGCGTCCTGGCGAACGCCGTCGACATGCTGCAGCGCCTCGCCGACCGGAAGATCGTCCCCGAGACGCTCACGGACC
>JAIYBS010000213.1 GCA_027488415.1 Planctomycetaceae bacterium
ATCAGGTCCAGCCGATGGCGTAGAAGACCGTCGAGAAGAACAGGTCGCTCAGGATCACGAAGATCACCGTCTGCACCACGGTCTCCGTGGTCGCGCGGCCGACGCCCGCGGCGCCGCCCGTCACGCGAAGCCCGTTGTAGCAGGCGATCAGCCCGAGCAGCAGCCCGAAGACACCGGCCTTCATCAGCCCGGTGAGGAAGTCGGACATCTTGAGCTGGGCGATCGTGTTCGAAACGTAGAGGTCGTAGGGGATGCCGAGCGCGGTCGTCCCGACGACCATGCCGAAGAAGACGGCCGTCAGGTTGCTGATCACCGCGAGCGCGAGCAGGCTCGCGACCGTCGCGGCGAGGCGGGGCACGACGAGGTAGCGCACCGGGTTGAGCCCCATCGCCTCGAGCGCCTCGACCTCCTCGCCGACCACCATCGTGCCGAGCTCGGCGGCGATCGACGCGCCCGCGAAGCCGACCATCACGATCGCCGCGACGAGCGGGCCGAGCTCGCGGAACACCGCGACGCCAATCAGGTTCGCGACCTTGTCGGTCTGGCCGTACTGCTCGAGCGTCGGCGAGGTCTGCAGCGCGAGGATGATGCCGATCGACCCGCTGACGAGCATCACGATCGAGATCGACCGGACGCCGACGCGGACGATCTGCGCGGTGATCGCGCTCGATCCGATCCGGACCTTCCGCACGACAAACGCCCGCCACATCCACGATGCGGTGTCCTTGCCGAGCCAGACCAGCGCGCCGACCAGCTCGAACACCGCCGCCCAGAAGCCGATCCATCGGTCCAGGAGGCCGAACGGGGCCTTCGCGAGCGCGGTGGGAGAGTCGGTCTCGGCGGGCATGATGGGCTCCGGTCAGGCGCCGGTCGCGTCCTCGACGGACGGCACGAGCTTGAAGACCTCGGTGAGTCGGGCGATCTCGAAGATGCCGCGGACTCGGTCGTTTGCGCCCGCGAGGAACAGCTGCGAACCGCCGCGCTGCGCGAGCTGGAGCGCCTGCACGAGGACCGCGAGCCCGGGGCTGCTGAGGAAGGTCGTCTGGCGGAGGTCGATCACGACCTTCGGCTGCTTGCGCGCGATCGCGTCCGCGAGGGCCTTGCGGAACGGGTCGATGTTGGCGGCGGACACGTCCCCGACCACCCGCACGATCGCGGCCGCGGGCACCTGCTCGACCGAGACCTGGAGAACGTGCATGTCCATGGCGGGGATGCTAACCGTTGCCGGGACGCGCCGGGCTCAGCCCGCGACGGGCAGGTTCGCGATCCGCAGCATCCGCTCGATGTGCGCGGAGGGCCTCGAATAGCGCAGGGCGCGCTTCGCATGCTTCGAGCGTCGGGCGAGCTGAACGAGCACGGCGAGGCCCGTCGAACTGAGGAACGTCACCCCGGACAGGTCGACTTCGATGTCCGTCCCGGGGCCGGCCAGAAGGGGCAGGACGGTGTCCTCCAGGACGCCCGCCTGCGAGGCCGGGAGGTCGCCCGCGACGCGAACGACGGTCGCGGCGGCCTGTTCGTCCACCGTGATGCTCAGCGGGGTCTCGCTCATCGCTTGGCTCCGGCGGAGGCAGCGGGGTGATCCTTTACCCACGTGCGCCATCGCTCGATCGCCGCCGCCCGGTCCGATGCCGGTGCGTCGAACCGGTAGCCGAGCGTCTCGCCCGTCAGCCTCCGGAGCGCCCCGGCGGCCGCCATGCGCACCGCGGCGTCGTCGGCGGAGAGGCTCTCCACGCACCGCGGGATGCTCGATCGGTCGTCGGCGGCCGCGGCGCGCTCGAGCGCGCCGATCCGTGCCTCCGGCGTGGGGTCGTCGAACGAGGGCGCCACCGATGCGCCGCATCCCGCGAGCGCGCAGGCCGCGAGCAGGGCGGGGAGAAGCGTTCGGGCCGCGGACATGGTCAAAGTGTACGGTGACCGCGGCATCGGTAGCATTGCCCGCCTTCCAATGAGCACCGCGACCGAGACCGTCCTGATCCTCGACTTCGGCAGCCAGTTCGCGCAGCTGATCGCCCGCCGCGTCCGCGAGATGGGCGTCTTCAGCCTGCTGGTGGCGCCGGGCACGCCGCTCGAGAAGATCCGCTCGCTCGGCGCGAAGGGGATCATCCTCTCCGGCGGTCCCGCGAGCGTCTTCGAGGAGGGCGCCCCCCGCTGCGACCCCGGCGTGCTCGACCTCGGGATCCCCGTGCTCGGGATCTGCTACGGCATGCAGCTCGGGTGCCACATGATGGGCTTCGAGGTGAGCCCGGCGTCGCACCGCGAGTACGGGCGCGCGCAGCTCGACGTGCGCGACCACGACGGGCTGATGCACGGCGTTCCCGCGCGGACCACCGTCTGGATGAGCCACGGCGACCAGGTGAAGGACGCGCACGGCGACCTCGCGGTGCTCGCCTCGACGGACACCTGCCCGGTGGCCGCCGTCGCCCACCGCACCAAGCCGTTCTACGGCGTGCAGTTCCACCCCGAGGTGACGCACACGCCCCACGGCACGGACATCCTCCGGAACTTCCTCTACGGCGCATGCGGCTGCCAGGGCAACTGGCGGATGGCCGACTTCCTCGAGCGCGAGTCCGCGCGGATCCGCGCCGACGTCGGCACCGACCGCGTGATCTGCGGCCTGTCCGGCGGCGTCGACTCGAGCGTGGTCGCCGCGCTCCTCGCGCGCGCGATCGGCGACCGGCTGACCTGCATCTTCGTCGACAACGGCCTCCTCCGAAACGGCGAGCGCGACCTCGTCGAGAGCACCTTCCGAGGGGCGTTCGACGTGGACCTGCGGGTCATCGACGCCTCGAAGGAGTTCCTCTCCGACCTCGAGGGCATCTCCGACCCGCAGGAGAAGCGGCGCCGCATCGGGCACCGGTTCATCGACGTCTTCCGCATGGCAGCGGCGGAGGTCGGCCATGACGCCCGCTGGCTCGCGCAGGGCACCCTGTATCCCGACGTGATCGAGAGCGGCGCCAGCCTCGCCGGCACCGCCGCGAACATCAAGCTTCACCACAACGTGGGCGGGCTGCCCTCGGAGCTCGGCTTCCGGCTCGTCGAGCCGCTGCGCGACCTCTTCAAGGACGAGGTTCGCCGCCTCGGCGAGGTCCTCGGCCTGCCGCCGCAGATCGTGTGGCGGCACCCGTTCCCCGGACCCGGTCTCGCCGTCCGCGTGCTCGGCGAGGTCACCGAGGAGCGGCTTGCGATCCTCCGCGACTGCGACGAGATCCTCCTCGAGGAGATCGTCAGCGAGGACCTGTATCGCGCGACGAGCCAGGTCTTCGCGGTGCTGCTGCCCGTGAAGTCGGTCGGCGTGATGGGCGACGGGCGGACCTACGACTCGGTGGTCGCGCTCCGCGCGGTGACGACCGAGGACTTCATGACCGCGGACTGGGCACGCCTTCCGTACGACGTGCTTGCCCGGATCTCGAACCGCATCATCAACGAGGTCAAGGGCGTCAACCGCGTCGTCTACGACATCTCGAGCAAGCCGCCCGCGACGATCGAGTGGGAGTGATCCCGATCAGCCGCGCGCGGCGCCGCCGGTGCGCGCGAGCGCGACCTCGAGGACGTCGCAGACCGTGTCGACGTGCTGCTCGGACATCGTGTTGAAGAACGGGAGCGCGATCGCGCGCGCCGCCGCGCTCTCGGCGACCGGGCAGTGCCCGGGCTCCGTGCCCGTGATCGCGCGGACCTGCGGCAGGAGCGGCGTCGCGGGGTAGTAGTTGGCCGCACCCACGTCCTGACGGTGGAGGACGCCGATGATCGCGTCGCGGTCGTCCGCGGTGAAGCGCGTCGAGAGACGGACCACGAAGTTCGCCCAGCTGATCGACGCGCCCTCCGGCACCGTGGGAAGCACGATGTCTGGGTTCGCGGCGAGACGGCGGAGGTACGCGGTCGCGAGCTCCTGGCGGCGCGCGATGGTCTCGTCGAGCCGGCGGATCTGGCCGCAGCCGAGCGCGGCCTCGGTCTCCGGCATGCGCGCGTCGTAGCCGCCGAGCGCGGTGTGCTCGAGGATGGCGCCGATGTCCCGGGGCTGCCCGGCGAAGCTCATGCGGTCGACGCGCCCCTGGTGGCGGATCGCGCGGCACGCGGCCGCGAGCGCGTCGTCGTGCGTGACGACCATGCCGCCCTCGCCGGTCGTGACCTGGCGGTTCGACCAGAAGCCGAGGCACGCCACCCGGCCGAAGCGGCCGGCGTTGTCGTTGCCGTAGGTCGTGCCGAGCGCCTCCGCGGCGTTCTCGACCATCGCGATCTCCATGCGCGAGCAGAGCGCGATCAGCTCGGGCATCTGCGCCGGATTGCCGAAGGTCAGCGCGGCGAGCATCGCCTTCGTCTTCTTGCCGATCTTCTTGGCGGCCGCCTCGGGATCCATGTTGAGGCTGAGCGGGTCGACGTCGACGAAGACGGGCCGTGCCCCCAGGTTCAGCACGCTGTGCGGCATGCCGCTGAAACCGAAGCCGGGCACCAGCACCTCGTCTCCGGGGCCGACGCCGACCGCGCGGAGCGCGATCTCGATGGCCATCGCGCCGGACGAGACGCCGATCCCGAAGGTCCGGCGCGTGCGTTCCGCGACGAGCTGCTCGAACTCGAGCAGCCGGGCGCCCATCGTCAGCGTCCCGCGGCGCAGCGTCTCCGCGACGAGCTCGATGTCCTCCTCGCGGATGTCGGGCTTGTTGAGCGGGATCACGGGATTGGCGGAGCGATCGGGCATCGGTCACCTCTCGGCGGGCGTCTCGGCGGGGGCAGTGGCTGGGGCAGGGGCGGTCGCGGCGGCGACCTTGGCGACGGCTTCCTCCGTCAGCTTCCTGGATCGGGCGAAGAACCACGCGGCCTGCAGCGTCCGTGCGGCATCGAGGTCACCGCCGCCGGCCGCCGCGCGTCCCAGGACGTCGAGGTCGGCGTCGCTGAGGGGCGCGCCGGCGCGCGCGAGGACCAGGACGGCAAGGCCCTCGCCGGCACGCGGCAGCTTCCCGCGCCACGCCCGGGCCAGTTCCTGCGCCTCGGGACGGCGGCTGTCGTTGATGCCGGACATCGCGGCGACCGCGAGCTCCTCGGACCTGGCCACGCGTTCCATCAGCCCGCGGACTGCCGCCGGGTCCGACTTCATCAGTTCGCGCGCAAGCCCGGAGACCAGCGTCGGCGTCGGCGCGCGCTCGGGATCGCCGAGGTCGACCTGGTCGAGGAGGTGCTTCCAGACCGGGGCGGAGTCCGCGGGCGGGAGCTCCGCGGCGCGGACGAGCGCCCATTCGCCTGCCATCGAGTGGCCCGAGTCGAGCAGCTTGATCAGTGCCGCCGGGAGGTCGGTGCCCGTGCAGGCGGCGGCGCCTGCGTCCGCCATGGCCTCGAGGACGGCATTGCCGTTGCGGATCGCGTCGAAGGTCGTGGGCGGGATCGCCTTGCCCGAGCACGCCAGGAGCTGCATGCCGGCACGGACCAGCGCGAGCTGCGAGCGGTTCGAGGCGGCCTTCGCTCGCCACGCGGCGATGCCGTCGGCGGGCGAGATGCGGAGCGCCATGCCGATCGCGGCGACGCGGAGTTCCTCGGCCATGCCGTCGAGGGCACTCGCCTCGAGGAGCACCGGCGCGGCGGAGCGGATCTCGAAGAGGAGGCTCGCCTCGATGAGTGCACGGAGCACCGGCTCGCGCTCCTCGGGCGGCAGCGCGAGGAGCCGCGCCCGGAAGGCGTTCCACGGTGCAGGGTCGCCGGCGCGGTCCTTGCCGCCGTCTCGAAGGAGGAGCGACGCGAGCCCGGCGGCGACCGGGTCTTCGCCCGTGGCGATCCGCGCGATCTGCGCCGGATCCCACGCCTCGTCGCGTCGATCGAGCTCGGCGACGAGCGAGAGCATCGCGGCGTCCGGCAGGTCACCGGCGGCGAGCAGCGCCGCGACCGGGGATTCCCGCAGGATGCCGGTGATGTTCGCCTCGCGGATCACGACGCCGCGCTCGTCGCGGCTGCCGAGCGCCGCGAACAGGCGGGGGTCGATGCCCTTCTTCGTGACGAGCGCCGTGCCGAGCGTGCCGTACACGCGGGACGCCGGGTTGGCGGAGCCCGCCATCGCCTCGAAGATCGCCTCGACCGCGGGATCGCCGCAGCCGGCGAGCATGGCGACGTTCGTGCCCATCGACGGGTCGGTGCCGTCGAGGGCGTCCGTGAGCGCCGTCACCGCGGCTCGGCCGAGGTCGACCTTCTCGTAGAACTGGGCCGCACAGGGCAGGGCAATCGCCAATGCCGCGATGGCGGCCGCGAGCGGCTGCCGGACCGCCAGGGGGACGCAGGGAGTGCGCATCGCCCGCAGTCTAACGCGCCGCCCGGGCGCGCCGTTCCACGTCGCGCCGCACGGTCTCCACGAGCTCGCGGACCGTGCGCGAGCTGGGAGCGCGCTCGTCCGACGGGAGCTCCTCGCCCCGGTCGAGCATGTCCCGCACGCGGCGTGCCGCGGCGTGCGCGCTGGAGTGCGCGGTCCGGCCGAGGTGTCGCGCGATCTCGGGGAAGCTGAGCGTCGTCATCTCGCGGGCGAGGTGCACGACGACGCCGCGGGCGAGCACAACGCGGCGGTGCCGTCCGCTCGCGGCAAGGTCGTCCCGGTTGACGCCGAGCTGCTCGCAGGTCGCGTCGAGGATCGCCGCGATGCGCGGCGGGGCGCCGCGGACGCC
>JAIYBS010000334.1 GCA_027488415.1 Planctomycetaceae bacterium
AACGCTGAGCGAGTCGCTCCCGCGCCGCGGGGATCTGCGTCAGCATTACGATGCCGCAGACCGCCGAGCCGAGGTTTCCGGTGAGGATGGTGCAGATGTCCAGGACCGCCTTGGTCTGGGTCGAGTCGAGGTACCGCTGCGGATCGGTGGTCCGCGCCCTCGAGTACGCGATCAGCTCGTACACGCCGAGGAACGCGAGCGGGACCGAGAGGATCACCCCGAAGCACGTGAGCAGCCAGCCGGCCGCGGCGATGAGGTTGAAGATGCCGCTCACGAGCTGCGACACGCCGATCGCCTGCGGCGGCCAGTCGGCCGGGACGCCGGCGGGGGCCTGCGGCGAGGTCGGCGGGGCGGAGGCCTGTGAGGGCGGCCGTCCCTCGTCCGCGTCGACCGGCGGGGCGCCGAAGGCGGTGGCGAGCTCGGGGACGAGCGCCGCATCGCGGAAGGGGCCGGTTTCGCTTTCGCCG
The DNA here is from genome assembly GCA_027488415.1 of Planctomycetaceae bacterium. Taxonomy (GTDB): domain Bacteria; phylum Planctomycetota; class Phycisphaerae; order Phycisphaerales; family SM1A02; genus UBA966. The sequence continues at coordinate 468 of JAIYBS010000334.1, forward strand.
ACCGGCGTCGTGCCGACGACTCGGCTCTCGGCCACCCAGCGGCGGAGCGTTGCGAGGTCTGCGGGACCGTAGGTCTGGCCGTTCGCGGCGATGATCCAGTAGTTCATGTTGGTATAGTACTATACGAAACACACTACCGGGTGCAAGGGGCATTCCTCCGGGATTCCTACAATTCTCGTCCGATGGCCAGCGTCCTCTCCGTCGGCTGGATGAGCGAGTCCGACCTGCTTCGCGGGGCGGCGGCCGTCGCGTGCGGGTGCGGCCACCCCGCGGCGGAGGAGCTGCTGCGCGAATCGGACCTGCGAGTGGTGCGCGTGGTGGATGCCCTCAACTGCGAGCGGCGCGCCGGCGGTGCCGCCGGGGTGGTCGCCGGGTCGAGGGTGCTGCTCGGGTCGCCGGACTTCCTCATGGACCACGGCGTGGACCTCGGCGGCCTGCCGCCGATCGCGGTCGACGACTCGATGCTCTTCCTCGCGAGTGACGGCCGTTTCGCGGGCGTCGTGTGCCTCGGCGACGGCTGAGCGGCGCGTATCGTCCCGCCGATGCCGATGCTCGAGCGGATCGCGTCGCCCTGCGGGGTCGTCACCTGGCGGAGCCCGATGCTCGCCTCGGCCGGGTTCCTTCACGGGTTCTCGACGCGCCACGGCGGCGTGAGCCCGGCGCCCTTCGACAGCATGAACCTCGGGATCGCGCAGGCGCCCGGCGCGCCGGACACCGAGGAGAACGTCGCCGAGAACGCGTCGCGGCTCATGCGTGCGATCGGCGCGCCCGACTCTGCGATGGTCCGCGTGCGGCAGGTGCACGGGTGCGCGGTGGTCGACTGCCGTGCCGGCGATCGCGGCGTCCTCGCGGGCCGGGAGGCCGACGCCTTGGTCTCCGCCGCCCCGAGCGTGGCGCCCTGCGTGCGGACCGCCGACTGCGTGCCGGTGCTGGTCGGTTGCGCCCGCAGCGGCGCGGTGGCTGCGATCCACGCCGGTTGGCGGGGCATCGTCGCCGGCGTCGTCGGGCGCGCGGTCGACGCGATGGTGCGCGACCACGGCGCGGACCCGGGCGAGCTGGTTGCCGCGATCGGCCCGTGCATCGGCCGCGACGTGTACGAGGTCGGGCCCGAGGTCGCGGCGGAGTTCGCTGCCGCCGTGGGACCGGCGTTCGTCCTGCCGCCGGGCGGGCCGCGGGCGAAGGAGCACATCGACTGCCACGGCGCCGTGCGCGCGCAGCTCGCCGCATGCGGCATCCCGCCGCGGTCGATCGACGGCGAGGAGCTGTGCACCGTCGTGAACGGCGGCGACTTCTTCAGCTACCGCCGGGACGGCGCGCGCAGCGGCCGGATGGCCGCGGTGATCGTGCCGCGCGCGGCTCCGGGCGCGTGAACCCTTCGCGGCGCGCCGCGCGCGTGCCGGTCACCGTACCTCGATCCGCTTGGCACGCACCACGAGCAGCCCGGCGTCGTTGCGCTCGGTGACGGTGCCGGTGACCGCGATCGTCGCGAGCGGGTCGAGGCCCTGCATCCCGCGGACCGCGAGCGCGAGCGGCTTGCCGGCCGCGTCCGTGATCTCGATGGTGGCGGTGCTGCGCTTCAGGGACTCGCGATCCTCGCAGCAGTAGTCCCAGGGAGTCTTGCAGTGGTCGGGGTCGGATCCGTCCGCGCAGGACTTCAGCGCCGGGTCGACGATGGTGAAGACGGCGCGCCCGGCCACGAACGGGTCCTCGCTTCCGCCGATGCGGCCGACGATGACGAGCTCCTGGCCGACCTGCGCGGAGGCCTTGGCCGCGGCGACGTTGGTCCCCGTGGCGGCGCCCTTCGTGACGAAGCCCGCAGGCAGGCTCGGCGCGGCGGCGGCAGGCGTGGCGGTCCGCGGGCCTGCGTCGCCGCAGGCGGAGAGCGCGAGGATGGCGGTGACGGAGGCGATGGCGGTCGTTGCGGTCGTTCGGTTCATGGCGTTCTCCTTGGATTGAGGTGTCGGTCAGTCGGACTTGAGTGCGGTGGTGAGCGGCGTGCGCAGGCAGCGGATGGCGGGCGCGATGCATCCGGCGGCTCCGACGAACGCGCCGGAGGCGATGCC
>JAIYBS010000045.1 GCA_027488415.1 Planctomycetaceae bacterium
CTTGGCCAGCGCGCGCTTGCGGCCCTCGGTGTCGCGGGCGAGGATCATCTCGCGCATCGCGTCGATGCGGTCGCCCTCGAAGAACATGTGCTCGGTGCGGCAGAGGCCGATGCCCTCGGCGCCGAACGCGACGGCCTGGCGCACCTGCTCCGGGGTGTCCGCGTTGGTGCGGACGCCGAGGCGGCGATAGCGGTCGGCCAGGTTCATCACGAACTCGAAGTCCTGGTAGACGCGGCTCTCCTTCGGCTTCATCGTGCCGGCGACGAGCACCTGCTTGAGCTCGCTGTCGGCGGTGTCGATCCTGCCGTCGATCACCTCGCCGGTGGTGCCGTTGATCGAGAGGAAGTCGCCCTCGCGGAGCGTCTTGCCCGCGCAGGTCATCGTGCCCGCGTGGTAGTCGATGGCGATCTCGCCCGCGCCCGCCACGCACACCTTGCCCATCTGGCGGGCGACTAGCGCCGCGTGGCTCGAGACGCCGCCGCGGGTGGTGAGGATGCCGTCCGCGGCGATCATGCCGCGCAGGTCCTCGGGGCTCGTCTCGATGCGCACGAGCACGACGTTCTTGCCCTTGCGCGCCAGCTCCTCGGCCTTGCTCGCGCTGAAGGCGATCTCGCCGCACGCGGCGCCCGGACCAGCGGGGAGGCCCTTGGTCATGATGCGGCCGGCCTTTCGCGCCGACTCGTACGCCGAGCGATCGAACACCGGCTGGAGCAGCTGGTTCATCGCCTCCGGGTCGGCGCTCTTCATGGCGTGCTCGGGGGTCATCAGCCCCTCCTTCACCATGTCGTGCGCGATGCGGACGTAGGCCAGCGCGGTGCGCTTGCCGTTGCGGGTCTGCAGCATCCAGAGCTTCTTGCGCTCGATGGTGAACTCGAAGTCCTGCACGTCGCCGAAGCGCTTCTCGAGGGTCTTGCGGACCTTGTCGAGCTGCTTGAAGCTCTTGGAGAGGATCTTGTCCTTCTCCATGTGGGCGACCGGCAGCGGCGTGCGGACGCCGGCCACGACGTCCTCGCCCTGCGCGTTGACGAGGTACTCGCCGTAGAAGACGTTCTCGCCGTTCGCGGGGTCACGGGTGAACGCCACGCCGGTGGCGCAGTCGTCGCCCATGTTGCCGTAGACCATCGCCTGCACGTTGACGGCGGTGCCCCACTCGTGCGGGATCTTGTACTTGTTGCGGTACACGATCGCGCGGTCGTTGTTCCAGCTCCCGAAGACGGCGCCGACCGCGCCCTCGAGCTGCTTCATCGGGTCCTCGGGGAAGGCCTTGCCGGTCCAGCGCTTCACGAGGTCCTTGTAGCGCTTGACGAGCTCCTTCAGGTTCTCCTCGGTGAGCTGCGTGTCCTCGGTGACGCCGACCTCGCGCTTGAGGCCGTCCATCACCTCCTCGAACGGCTCGTGGTCGTTCTCGTGCTTCTTCTGGACGCCCATCACGACGTCGCCGTACATCTGCACGAAGCGGCGGTAGCAGTCCCACGCGAAGCGGCCGTTCGACGTGGCCTTCTTCAGCGCCTCGACGGTCACGTCGTTGAGGCCGAGGTTGAGGATCGTGTCCATCATGCCCGGCATCGAGTCGCGGGCGCCGGAGCGCACCGAGACGAGCAGCGGGTCGCGGCGGTCGCCGAACTTCTTCTTCACCTCGCGCTCGATCGTGCGGAGGCCGTCCTTCACCTGCTTCGAGAGCTTGTCGGGGAACTTCCGGCCGTTGTCGTAGTACCAGGTGCAGACCTCGGTGGTGATCGTGAAGCCGGGCGGCACGGGCAGGCCCATGCGCGCCATGGCGGCGAGGTTCGCTCCCTTGCCGCCGAGCAGCGCCTTCTGCGTGCCGTCGCCGTCCGTGCGGCGACCGAAGGAATAGACCATCTGCTTCGGCGCGGGCGCGCCCTTCTTGACGGAGGACTTCGAGCCGCTCTTCTTGCCGTTCTTGGCCATGGTGGTTGCTTGCGATCTGCTCGGGGCACGCCGTCGACGCGACGGTTGGCACCCGCGAATTGCGTGCATCCGCGCCGAAACGCGGACCGCGCATGGTAGCGCGGCACCCTACGATCCGGCGCCCGCGCGGAAGGCGCGCCAAGCGAGCGATGCAGCCGAACGACCGGAAATTCACGCCCCTGCAGGCGATCGACGCGTGGCCGGCCGACCGGCCGCTCGCCGCGCTCGTCACGGCGTCGCCCGACGGCCGATGGGGGCGCTGGAGCGTCCTGGCCACGCCGTCGCGCACCGTCACCGCGCGCACGCACGTCGAGGCGATCGCGGCGCTCGAGGAGGCGTCGGAGGACGGCGGCACCTGGATCGTCTCGCTCGCCTACGAGCTCGGCGCCGCGTTCGAGCCGACCGCGATGCCGCGACGCCGGCTGCCGGACGACGGGTGGCCGCTGGCGATCCTCGCACGCTGCGACGCGCGGATCGTCCACGACCACGAGACCGGTGCTTGGCGCGCTGAGGGCGACGGCGACGGCCTGCTCGACGGCGTCGCGGCCCGCGTCGCCGGGGGCGATCGCGACGATGCCCGCGCCGCGGTCACGGCCCTCGAGCCGGACATCGGCCGCGCGGACTTCGAGCGGATGGTCTCCGAGACGGTCGAGCTCATCCGCGCGGGCGACATCTTCCAGGCGAACGTCGCGCAGCGCTTCTCCGCGCGGTGGAGCGGATCGCCCCGGGCGGTGCTCCGCGCCGCGCTCCGGGCCGCCCGGCCGCGCTACGGCGCGTATCTCGAGGCCGGCCCGCACGCGCTCGTCGGCATGAGCCCCGAGCTGTTCGTCGACGTCGACCGCCGGGCGGGCACGGCCACCTCGCGGCCCATCAAGGGCACGCGCGCCTTCCACGAGGATCCCGCGGAGCTCCTGTCGAGCGCGAAGGACGCCGCGGAGCTCCACATGATCGTCGACCTGATGCGCAACGACCTCGGGCGCGTCGCGGCGCCGGCCGGCGTCGAGGTGCGCGTGCCGCGTGAGGTGGAGAGCCACGAGACGGTGCACCACTGCGTCGCGGAGGTCGCGGCGCGCCTGCGCCCGGGCACGCGGCCGATCGACGTGCTGCGCGCGGCGTTCCCGCCGGGCTCGGTGACGGGCGCGCCGAAGGTGCGCGCCATGCAGGTGATCGACGCGCTCGAGCCGTCGCCGCGCGGGGCGTACTGCGGTGCCGTCGGCGTGATCTCGCCGGGCCGGATGGAGCTGAACGTGGCGATCCGGACGATCTCGCTCGCGCGCGGCGCGGGCGCGGAGGGCACGCTCCGCTACTCGGCGGGCTGCGGCATCGTCGCCGACAGCGACCCCAGGCAGGAGTACGAGGAGAGCCTGCACAAGAGCGCGGTGCTGCTGCGCACCGTGCACGCGCTCAGTGCTGCTGCCGGCGCTCGAGCGTCCTGATCGAGCGCTCGACCTGCGCGGCGACCGTCTTCTGGTGCGCGGGGTTGAACCCGAAGTCGAAGCTCATGCCCGCGTAGGTCCGCTGCGTGCTGTCGATGTGCGTGTGCACGAGCTTGGCGCTCGTCACGATCGGCACGGGGCAGCCGTCGCCGAGGTCGACGCGCAGCCAGAACTGCCGGTGGCGCGAGAGCAGCCCGGACTGCGAGGGCTCGACCACGAGGCCCGCGCCGCCGCCGCCGATGTTCGCGATGTGCGCCGTGAGCTTCGGCCCGACGTTGGGCAGCAGTGCCTCGTCGTCGCTCGCCTCATGCGCCTTGCCCTGCTCGAAGTCGGCGAAGGCGAGCTCGTTGGCGCGCTCGGCAGCGACGACGCTCTTCGGGTCGAGGAGCGGCCACACGTCGACCGGCGGCAGCGCGAGCGGTCCGATGTCGAAGCGGGCGTGTCGGCGCAGGCAGCGCTCGACGTGGTCGGGCATCGCGAGCCGTGCCGCGCCGTTGCGCGCGTCGGCGTACTTGCCCGGCAGGATCTCCTCGGTGACCGCGGTGCGGAACTCCCAGCGGTTCTGCCCGATCACGATGAACGCCATCAGCCGCGTGCCGACGTGCAGCGCGAGCGTGCGCCCGAACGCGCCGGGATTCTCGACGACGATGCCGGTGTCCTTCACCTCGAGGATGCGCAGCCGCCAGACGAGGTCGTGCCCGCGGGCGTCGTCGCGCGCGATCGCGACCTCGAGCGCGCCGCCCTTGTGGCAGAGCTCCTCGAGGCTGCGTCTCCATTCGTTCGTGCGCGAGCGTGCTGCGGGCATCGGTGCTCCTCGGCGTTGGTCACGGACCGGCGGCCCGCGGAGAAGAAGTGTATCCGCGCCCGAGCGCGGCCCGCAGGCGCGCGACGAGCGCCGCGGCGGCCGCGCGGCCCTCGCGCGTGCCTCGCTCTCCGCCGTAGCGGAGCGCGTAGAAGCGCTCGACGACCTCGGCGAATGCCGCGCCCGCCTCCGGGTTGGCGCGGCGCACCGCGTCGACGTGCATGCCCGGCGTCCGGCCGGGCGGCTTCGCGAGCCCGGCGCGTGCGAGCGCGTCGAGCGCGTCGAGGTAGAAGGCCGCGTCGCGCCCGAGCGCGGCGAGCGACGCGACGCCGCTCCCCCGCGCGCCGAGCTCGTCCGCGGCGCGCCGCATCCGCCGGCTGACCACCACCGCCGCCACGACCGCGATCGCGATCGTCACGCCGACGAGGCCGAGCCAGAGCGCGCCCGCGGACCCGAGGCGGAACCAGCGGTTCGCGGCGTCGACGATCGACTTCCCTTGCTCGGCGAGCCACGCACCCGCGCCGCGCGCGCCGGTCGAGACGCGGTCGCTCAGCTCCGCCTGCGCGCGGCTGTCGAAGGACGCGAAGCTGCTGTTCCAGGCGAACTCGATCGGATCGAGGATCCACCGGAAGCTGTCCATCCAGGTGCGGTTCGCGCGCTGGATCGCCAGGAGCTCCTCCATCGGCGACGGGTCGAACGTGCCCCACTGCCACTCGCCCGTCCGGACCTCGGCCCACGCATGCGCGCCCGACTCGCGGAACACGTAGCGGTCGGTGACGCCGTCGTACTCGGTGGCCATGTAGCCGGTGACGACGCGCGCCTCGACGCCCATCGACCGGCAGAGCGCGACGAGCGCCGACGCGAAGTGCTCGCAGTGCCCGAAGCGGTAGCGCTCGAGGAAGAGCACCACCGGGTCCTCGCCGCCGCGGCGACGGAACTCGGCGAGGTCGGTCGAGTAGCGGAACTGCGGGCCCGAGAGCCAGTCGGCGAAGAGCGACGCGAGGCGGCGGTTCCGGATCCAGCGCTGCTGCGGGTCGGCGGCGATCTCCTCTGCCCCCGGAATCTCCGCGTCCGGGCTCGCGGCGACGACGCGCTCGGCGATCGCCCGGACCTCGGGCACGGGAAAGCCGACCTCCGCCGGCGGCAGTCCGCCGGCCACCGCCTTCGCGATCCGCGGCGACGGGTACGCCTGCATGCGGATCACGTAGCTGCGCGGCCGGCCGACGATGCCCGACGCGGTCTCGGTGAGCTCGGCGGTGCGCGGGTCGATCGTGAACGTCCGCATCTCCTCGCAGGAGACGCCGAGCGGGAGCCACGCGCTGAAGACGTGCTCGCTCGCGAGCGAGCGCATCTCGACCTCCTGGGTCCACACGTTGCTCCGCTCCTCGCGCGCCTCGGGCGCGAACCATACGAACGAGTCGCTGCCGTCGGTCTGGTACGAGCGGTCGCCTGCCCGCGACGGGTCGCCGCGCCACTGCCCCGCGCCCGGCACGTAGGTCTCGAGCACCGAGCCGCGCATCCGCAGCGGGAGCATGAGCTGCCCGGGCGTGCCGCGCGGATCGCGCAGGCGCACCGTCATCGCGACGCGCGAGGAGAGCGAGATCCGGCCGGTCCCCCAGAGCGCGATGTCGGAGCGGAACCCGCTCCGGCGGCCGCCGCCCTGCCCCGCGCCGAGCGCGGAGTCGCGCGGGAAGAGCAGGAAGACGACCGAGCTGAGCGCGATCCCGATGACGACCCCCGCGACCGCCATCCGCCGCAGGTGACGCGCCGGCTGCGCACCGTGCGGCGCCTCCATCGGAGCGAGCGCGCCCGCCCGCACGGCCGCGGCGCGCCGGTCCTCGGCCGCGCGCTCGGCGCCCGCATAGAGGTGGTAGAGCATCGTCGCGGGGACGATCGCCATGGCGTACGCGATGACGAGCACGCCGACCAGGAAGTCGACCGAGAGCAGCGCGGCGGCGACGACGAGCACGATCGAGAGCGCGATGACCTGCCGCCAGTCCGAGGGCGACTTCCGGTCCCACAGCTTGAGGAGGAGCACGCCGAGCACGACGTTCCCGACGATCCGCGGCGCCTCGTCCGCCGACGGCCGCGACACGAAGCCCCACGTGCCCCACGCGATCGCCGCGACGACGCCGAGGCGGAGCATCCAGGGCGGCAGCGACCGGCGGCGCGGGCCGTCGGTGACCGAGGTCGCGGCGAGCGCGAGCACGCCGCCGACCACGAGCGTCCACGCGCTGCGCTCGCTCGCGGCGAAGGACGCCACCGAGAGCAGCACGAGCGCGATCGCCATGCGGCGGAACCCGAGCGAGGCGTTCACGCCGGGCCTCCCGCCGCGGCGGCGAGCGACCGGAGCTGGCCGGCCCCCACGTGCACCGCGTCCTGGCCGCCCACGCGCAGGTCGGCGCGGTCGACGTGCACGACGAAGGTCGTCGCGCGGTCGCGGTCGTCCGGAAGCGCCGCGTCGCCGTCGCGCGGCGCGTCGAGGTCGAGGGCCGCGAGCACCGCCAGCTCCTTCTGCAGGTGCCAGTGCCCGCGGCGCACGGGCATCGCCGGCGAGGGAAGGCCGAGCACGCAGAGCCTCGTCTCGAACCCGTCGCGCTGCGCCTGCGCGAGGATGCTCGCGACGAGCACGATCGCGTCCTCCTCGAGGTCCCGCGCCCCGCGCACGGCGGGGTCCACGCGCAGCGAGGCGGTCGGCCGGCGGAGGTCGAGCGCCACGCGGATCCGCGGCGGCGCGTCGACGGACCGCTCGATCACCGCGAGCGCGCCGGTGGTCGCGCTGCGCCGCCACGCGACGTGCCGGAGTGAGTCGCCGGGCCGATACTCGCGGATGCCGAGGAAGTCGCTGCCCGCGCCGCTGCGAACGCTCGTCGACGGGCCCGGCACCGTGCCGCCCGCGAGCGCGGCCAGCGCGCCCGGCCGGAGCCGCTCGATGCGCGGAAGCACCAGGCACTCCGAATCCCCGTCGAAGCGGATGCTCTTCATCACCAGGCCGAACGGGAAGACGGTCTCGACGCGGAAGCTCCCGAAGCGGAGCGGGCCTCGCCGCTCCGGCCAGTACGCGGCCTCGGCGACGACGCGCTCGCGCGGCCCGACGTGCTGCGCGAACGCGCGCGAGCCGCGGACCGGCGACAGCTCCCGGACGAAAAGCGAGAAGAGCGGCCACACGCGCGACCCGTTCGCGAGCGTGTAGCGCACGACGATCGGCTCGTCGACGCGGCCGGTGCGGGGCACCGACCGCTCCGCGCGGATCGACATCAGCGGCTGCCCGCTCAGGATCCCCGAGAGCAGCACGCCGGCGAGCATCGCCGCGAACACCCAGACGAGCAGGTTGCTCGGGCGGTTCGCCGCGGCGAGCCCGACCAGCACGACGAGCACCAGGTAGAGGAGCCCGGGCGGATGGAGGTGGTAGCGCCTTCGCATCGTTCCACGCGACGGGTCAGGGCTTGCTTCCGATCGTCGGATCCCACGCCTTCGCCTCGTCGATGATCGACTTGGTGGTCTCCGGCTCGTGGAACGGCGCGGCGCGGCCGCGGCGCATCCCGACGATCACCACGCGGCCCGAGGGCGATCCCGGGAGCTGCACCTCGGACTCGACGTTCTCGTAGCCGCTGCGCCGCACGCGCAGCTGCCACGTCTCCTCCATCCATCCGGCGCCGAAGCCCTGCACGTCGAGCACGAAGCGGCCGTCGGGCCCCGTGGTCGCGCGGGCGGCGACCGCACGGTTCATCGTCCCGCCGTCGCGGATGAGCTCGACCTGGGCGCCGGGGATCCCGCCCTTGCGCTCCTCGGGGTCGCCTGCCCGCGCCACCCGCAGCGCACCGAAGCCGTCGACGACCTTGCCGTCGAGCTGGTAGGCGCAGCCCGCGAGGGGCAGGCCGGAGGCGAGGACGAGGAAGGCTGCAGCGGCAAATCGCATCGGGGCTCTCCTTCGGTTCATCCGCGCGCGGCGCGGTACAGGGACACCGCCATCCCGAGGACCACGGTCGCCAGCGCGATCCACGCGACGGCGAGGAACGCGCGGCGGATCCATCGGTCGCTCCTCGACCGCGCGAGCATGCGCGCGACCTCGGGAGGCATCTCGCCGACGTCGACCTCGTCCCAGTCGATGCTGCGCCCGGTCCAGCGAGCCTCGGCGATCACCTGCCGCGCGCGGCTCAGGTCGTCGGGCAGCACGCGCACCGGCACGCCGCGCGCGCCCGCGCGGAGCGGGAAGCCGAAGATCGCCTGCCCCGCGGGCACGGTCACGCTGCGGATCCCCGCGTCCTCCAGCACGCCGCGGACGCACTGCGCCTCGAACTCGTTGCGCGCCTCGTACGCGGTCGGCATGTCGCCGGCGTCCACTGCACGGGCGTCGCCGCTCACGCGAGGCCCCGCAGCCTGTCGATGGCCGCAAGCAGCGCGTCGCTGCGGTCGGGGCCGAACATGTCGTCGGGGAGGAAGACGCGCCAGTCGGTCACCTCGTCGCGCGGGATGCGGATGCTGTCGCCGGCGTGCAGGTCCTGCCGCGTGACCGGCTCCTCGGAGAGCGTCGCCTCGACCACGTCGTGGTCGAAGCGGTGCACGATGAACCATCCCTGTTCGCGCCGGTCCTCGGCGTCGACGCCGCCGACCGGTGCCTGCACATGGAACGCCGTGTCGGCGAGCGCCTGCACCTGCTGCTGCTCGGCGCGGCGCACGCTCGCGAAGGCGGTCGCGAACTTCGGCCACGTGCGCTGCGCGCGCCGCTCGGTGGCCGCGGCCGTGTGCTCGCTCGCGAAGAGCACCGCGCGGCCGTCCTCCATCCGGTCGATGATGTCCTTCGGCCACGCCCACAGCTTCCGGAAGCTGCCCCGCCGCTCCGAGCCGCACACCACCGCGCGCACCGAGGTCAGCGAGCCGTCGCCCTGCTCGCGCGCCACCTCGCGGAACGCGCGCGAGCCGGGCACCTCGTCGGCGATGTACTTCGCGCACTGCTCCCACGGCACCAGCACGACGTGCAGGTCGGGGCCGACCTCGATCGGCACGCCGGGTGCCGGGGGCGGCGCCTCGAGCAGCAGGCTCGCCACGTGGTTCAGCAGGATCGCCGCGGCCTGCGAGTGCCGCGCGGGGACCTCGAGCATCTCGAGCTCCGGGAGCCCGCAGCGCGTGAGCCCGGTCGTGAAGAGCATCATCGGCGCGTCCTCCTCCTCGGAGGTCGCGACCGCGGTGATGGTCCAGAGGAACTCGTCGTTCGGCACGGCGTCCTGCGCGAGGAACTGCTCCTCGATCTCGGGGCGCGGCCAGCGCCGCGAGTTCGAGACGTCGAGCATCCCGACGACCTCCGGCAGCGCGCCGGCGAGCATCGACACGAGGTGGAAGTACTCGGCGTGCGCCTCGCCGGGCTCGAGCACGGCCTGCATGCCGACCACCCACTTGCACTTCGCCATCGCCGAGTCCGGCAGCTGGCCGGGGTCCGCCGGCAGCGCGGCCTCGGACCAGAGGACCACCGGGTTGTTGACGCCGGGCACCTTCACCATCAGCGCCCACAGCATCCCCTCGTCCTCGTCGGGCTCGCTCGCCTCGGCCTCGACCTCCTTGCCCACCCAGCTGGCGATCGCGCGGCCGACCTCCTCGCGCGTCGGCGGGTCCGGGTGCGGCCAGAACGCGACCCACGCGCTCGGCACCGGTGCGGGCAGCTCCCACACGGACTCGTCGCCCAGCTGCTCCTCGCCTGCAGGGTCGGGGAGGGCGGGATCTTCGTCCGGGGACATCATCGGCGGCATCGTAGGGGCGCGCGCCGCCTGAAGTACGCTCCGACCCCCATGTCCGAGCCGAACGAGCTGCCGTTCCGGTACACCGCGCCCTTCGCGAACGCGCTGGAAGAGCGCTGGCAGGCGCGGCTCGACGCCGAGCAGGCGGCCGGCCGCGGATTCCGCCAGGCGAACCCCGGCGAGGCGGGCTTCGACGCGTCGAGGCCGAAGTTCTACTGCCTCGACATGTTCCCCTACCCCTCGGGCGCGGGGCTGCACGTCGGGCATCCCGAGGGCTACACGGCGACCGACATCGTCTGCCGCTACAAGCGGATGAAGGGCTTCAACGTCCTGCACCCGATGGGCTGGGACGCCTTCGGCCTGCCCGCCGAGCAGTACGCGATCCAGACCGGCGTGCACCCCGAGGTGACGACGAAGAAGGCGATCGACAACTTCCGCAGGCAGCTGAAGCGCTTCGGATTCATGTACGACTGGTCGCGCGAGTTCGCGACGATCGACCCGGGCTACTACCGCTGGACGCAGTGGATCTGGCTGCTGGCCTACGGCAGCTGGTTCGACCCGAAGGCGAACGCCGCGCGGCCCATCGCCGAGCTCGAGGCCGCCATCGCGGGGGAAGACGGAGAGGTCCATGTCGCGGGCGGGTAGAGAGAGCGCTGGTCCGCGTGCTCGCGCCGCGAGCGGCAGGCGCATCTCGACCGGTTCCGCCTGGCGTACCTCGGCGAGCAGACCGTGAACTGGTGCCCGCGGCTCGGCACCGTGCTCGCCAACGAGGAGGTGATCGACGGCCGCAGCGAGCGCGGCGGCCACCCGGTGGTGCGCATGCCGCTCAAGCAGTGGATGTTCCGCATCACGGCGTACGCCGACCGGCTCCTCGCCGACCTCGCGACCGTCGACTGGCCCGAGTCGACGCGCACGATGCAGAGCGAGTGGATCGGCCGCAGCGAGGGAGCGGAGATCCGCTTCGACGTCGAGGGCGACGAGCCGCTCACCGTCTTCACCACGCGGCCGGACACGCTGTTCGGCGCGACGTACATGGTGGTCGCGCCCGAGCACCCGCTCGTGCAGCGCGCGATCGCGCGCGACGGCAACGCGGCCCTCGCCGAGTACGCGGCGTGGGCGAAGAACCGCTCCGACGTCGATCGCCAGGAGTCGAAGAAGAAGACCGGCGTCGCCACCGGGCTGCACGCCGTGAACCCGGCGACGGGCGCGCGCATCCCGGTGTGGACCGCCGACTACGTGCTGATGGGCTACGGCACCGGCGCGATCATGGCCGTGCCCGCGCACGACGAGCGCGACTTCGAGTTCGCGCGCGAGTTCGCGCTGCCGGTCGTGCAGGTGGTCGACGTCCCGGGCACGCCGTGGACCGGCGAGGCCGCGACGGCCGGCGAGGGCCGCGCGGTCAACAGCTCGAACGCGGCCACCGGGCTCGAAATCGACGGGCTCCAGACGGCCGACGCGAAGCGCGCGGTGATCGCCTGGCTCGAGGCCCGCGGCATCGGCGCGCTGCGCGTCAACTACCGGCTTCGCGACTGGCTCTTCAGCCGCCAGCGCTACTGGGGCGAGCCGTTCCCCGTGGTGTTCGACGCCGAGGGCAACCACTACCCGGTCGGCGCGGGCGCGCTTCCGGTGCGGCTGCCGCCGCTCGCCGACTACAACCCCGTCGAGAGCGACGTCCCGCAGCCGCCGCTCGCGAAGGCCGCCGACTGGGTGCGCACGACCGCCGGCGAGGCGGGCGTCGACCCCGCGCTGCTGCCGCCCGCGACGCCGGTGACGCGCGAGACCAACACCATGCCCGGCTGGGCGGGAAGCTGCTGGTACTACCTGCGCTACTGCTCGCCGCAGGAAGCGAAGGCGTTCGTCGACCCGGCCGCGGAGTGCTACTGGATGGGGAGGAACGGCGTCGACCTCTACGTCGGCGGCAGCGAGCACGCGGTGCTGCACC
>JAIYBS010000342.1 GCA_027488415.1 Planctomycetaceae bacterium
CACTGCCCGAGGTAGGGCATCAGGCGGCCGAGGCCGTCCCACTCGCCGCCGTCCTCGTTGCTGAGCCGCGCGACCATCAGGTCGGCGATGTTCGGCATCGGCTTGTCGAGCACCTTGCTGAACGGAATGCGGTTCTCGTTCGAGATGGCATACGCGCTCATCGCGACGCCGACCTGTCGCATGTTCGAGGCACACGCGAGCCGTTGCGAGGCCTCGCGGGTCGCGCGCAGCGACGGCAGGAGGATCCCGCAGAGGACGGCGACCACGCCGAGGCAGACGATGAGTTCGATGACGGTGAAGCCGGCGCGCCGGATGGCGCGCGTTGCCTCGCGGTCAGGGAGCGTGTTTCCGGTAGGCCGGTGCATGGCTCGTCTCGAGTCGCCGATCGGGAGCCCGGGCCGGGACCGAGGTGATCGGACCCAAGCCCCGGGTTCCGCCATGTTCATTTTGCCACCCTCTTTGGGAGCCTCAAGCGAAATCTGAACGAAATCGGCGGGATTGGCGATCCATGTCTGGGGACATGGTGCACAGTAGGGTTCGGTCGAGGCCGTGCCGACTCTCCCGAAGGAGATTGCGATGGAGCCCGCCGAGCAGCAGGACTGGATGCTCATGCAGCGCGTTGGGCATGGCGACGAAGCCGCCATGTCGGAGCTGTACGACCGGTTCGTCGGCCTCGTCTACAAGGCGTCCCGGCAGGTACTTCCGTCGCGCGCCGAGGCCGAGGATGCCGTCCAGGAGACGTTCGTCCGGCTGTGGCAGACGGCCGACCGATTCGACCCGCACCGGGCGCGGCTGGTCACCTGGGTGATGCTGATCACTCGTCGCCACCTGATCGATCGGCTGCGCCGCAAGAGCGCGAGGCCCGAGCAGCTCGGCTTCGATGCGTCGATGGAGGCGCTCGGGCCTGTTTCGGAGCCGCCGAAGCTGCCCGGCGGCGAGCACGACCTCGATGTGCTTCGCCGACGGATCGACGAGCTTCCGGAGCTTCAGCGAGTGGTGATCGAGCGCACCTACCTGCAGGGATTCACGCTGCGGGAGGTCAGCGAGCAGCTCGGTGCGCCCCTCGGGACCGTCAAGAGCGCCCTCAGCCGGGGCCTCGGGCGGTTGCGCGATCGAATGTCGTCCGATAACAAGAACAAGGGCTCAGATTCTTCCGCATGAGCGCAGCCTTTGCTCCGCGGGGTGCGAACAAGGCGATTGAAGTGAGGACGTGATGCAACGGACGGACGGGACCAATTCCGGAGACCGCACAGGAGCCGAGGGCAGCCGTGGCGTCGACCTGCGCGCGATTGCCGCGCTCGATGCGATGGGGATGCTCGACGAGGTCGATGCCTCGGAGTTCGACCGTGCGTTCCGCGACGCGACGCCGTCGCTCCAGGCGGAGCTGCGCGAGCTGCAGGCATCGGTCGCCGCGGACACCGCGTTCCTCGCCTCGGGTGCCGAGGAGCCGGCCGCCGACCTGAAGGCCCGCACGATCGCGCGGGTGATGACCAACGTCGAGCGTCAGGAGGAGCAGTTCGCCCCGATCGCGCACATCGGCCGGACCGCGGCCCGCGCCGGGCGGCGCCCGGTGCGCTCGATCGACGCGCACGAGCTCGTCGAGCAGGCGATGGAGCTGGCGGCGCTCCGCAAGGACGCCGAGCGGTTCTCGCGGAGCTCGTACTTCTGGCGAGCGGCCGCGATCGCGCTGACCGCCGCGCTGACCGTCGCGCTCATCTTCCAGGGAACGACGTCGACCTTCGCGCAGAAGGTCACCGAGATCGCGCTCGGCACCGCCTCGAGCGAGGACCTCCTGAAGGCCCTCGGCCGAGCGGGCGCGCGCGAGGCGATCGAGCAGGCGGACGTGCTGCGCGGGATGCGCGGCACCGACGGCACCGGCCTCGGGGCCGCGGTGCTCGCCGTCGACCTCGCCGCGGGTCGCGTCACGGTGGTCGGGCTGGGCCTGGCCGCGGGCGGCTCCTACTCGGTGCGCCACGTCGCCGAGGGCGGGGAAGTCACGGAACTCGGCACCTTCGTTGCGCACCGCGCGAGCTGGAGCGCGGAATTCGCCGTGAAGGGCGTCGACCTCAAGTCCCTCGGAGGCGGCTCGATCGAGCTCGTCGATTCCTCCGGCACGGTCGTGATGCGGAGCTGACGGCGCGGGCGGACTCGTCCGAGCCCGCGGGCCCGCTCATTCGGCGCGGCGCGCCCACTCGAACTCAAGCGGCTCCAGCTCCTGCTGGAGCCGTTCGCGTTCCTGGGTGAGCTGTCGCGACTTCTGCGAGTCGGAGTAGACCTTCGGGTCCATCATCGAGTCGTCGATGGCGCGGATGCGCGTCTCGATCTCGGTGATGCGTCGCTCGATGCGGTCGGTCTCCATGCGAGCGAGCTTCGGGTCGCCGGCGGGCGCGGGCTTCGCCTTCTGCTTGGGCGCGGCGGTCGCCGCGGAGGCCTGCTTCGCCGCGTCGGCCTTCGCCTTCGCGCGCTCGTTGGCGGCCTTCGTGGCCGCGTCGCGCTGCGACTTCTCCTCGGCCTCCTTCTCCTCCCACTCGTCCCAGTTGCCGTCGAAGAGGCGTGCACCCCCGTTGCCGTCGAGGATCACCAGCCGGTCGCAGCACGAGGCGAGCAGGGCACGGTCGTGGCTGATCAGGAGCAGCGCGCCGTCGTAGCCGCCCTCGTCGGGCGGCGTCGAGAGCGCGGTCTCGAGGCGCTCGGCGCTCGGGATGTCGAGGTGGTTCGTCGGCTCGTCGAGGATGATCAGGTTGTTCGCGGCGCTCACGAGCCCCGCGATCACCATGCGGCCTCGCTCGCCGCCGGAGAGGTTGCCGACGCACTTCTCCTGCTCCTCGCCGGAGAAGAGGAAGGCGCCCGCGAGGTTCCGCGCCTGCTGCTCGCTCGCGCGCAGCGCGCCCTCGTTCGAGGCGATCACGCGCTGCAGGTACTGCCAGATCGTGAGCATCGGGTCGATGTGCTCCTGCGTCTGGCGGAAGTACCCGACCTTCATCTGCGGGCTCACCTTGACCTCGCCCGCGTCGGGCGCGAGGTCGCCGAGCAGCGCACGGACGAGCGTGGTCTTGCCGGCGCCGTTCGGGCCGACGATCCCGATGCGGTCCATCGGCTTGATCGCGAGCTCGAGGCCGTCGAACAGCACCTTCTCGCCGTAGCGCTTCGCGAGCCCCTCGCAGCGCAGCACGTGGTCGCCCACGCGCGGGGCCTTCGGGAGCTCGAGCTGCATGACCTCGAGCTCCATGGGCCGGTCGACGAGCTCGTCCTGCTTGAAGCGCTCGAGGCGCGTGGCGCGGCCGCGGGCCTGCTTGGCGCGCTGGCCGGCCTTGTAGCGCATGATGTACTGCTCCTCCGCGCGGATCTTGTCGAGCTGCTTCTCGTGGTTGCGCTGGCTCGTCAGCATGCGCTCGCGGCGGAGCTCGATGAAGTCGTGGTAGTTGCCGGGGTACTCCCGGATCCTGCCCATGTCGACCTCGATGATCCGGTGCACGACGTTGTCGAGCAGGCGGCGGTCGTGGCTCACGAGCAGCACCGCGCCGGGGTACTCCTCGCCGAGGAAGCGCTCGAGCCAGCGGCGGCCCTCGATGTCGAGGTGGTTCGTCGGCTCGTCGAGGAGCAGCACGTCGGGCTGCTCGAGCAGCAGCTTCGCCAGGCCGACGCGCGCGCGCTGGCCGCCCGACATCTTGCTGACGAGCGTGCCGAACTGATCGTCGGTGAAGCCGAGGCCGTGCAGCGTCTCGTCGATGCGGTGATCGATCGCGTAGCCGCCCGATCGCTCCATCTCCTCCTCGATCTTCACCTGGCGCTTCATCAGCGCGTCGATGTCGGCGTCGGGCTTCGCCATGTCCTCGTAGATCCGCTCCATCTCGCGGTGGAGCTCGTCGAGCCGCTCGAAGGCGCGCGCCGCCGCGTGGCGCAGCGTGTCGGTGGGCTCGAGGCGCGGGTCCTGCGAGAGGTAGCCGACGCGCGTCCCGCGGGCGAGGGAGACCGAGCCGAAGTCGGGCTGCCAGATGCCCGCGATCAGCTTCATGAGGGTGCTCTTGCCGCCGCCGTTTCGGCCGACGAGCCCGACCTTCTCGCCGGGCTCGATGGACACGGTGGCGCCCTCGAGCACGATGGTCGTGCCGAAGCCGTGGCGGACGTTTGCGACGGAGACGACGGGCATGGGAAGCCCCGCAGCGTAGGCGAAACCCGCTCGGATTTCCTAACCTCTCTGACATGCGCGAATCCGCCCTCCGCCGCTTCCTCCGCCCGCGCGGGCTGATCCTCACGGGGACGATCGTGGTCGCCGCCGCGCTGATGTGGCGAGGCGAGAAGTCGCGGCGCGAGGCCGAGGTCGCGGGAGTCGCGGAATGGATGCTCGAGACGGTGCGGGCGGCGCAGGAGGCGGACGCCGCCGCCCCGCCGATGGGCGCGACGGAGCCGGTGGTCGCGGGCGCGGTCGCGTCCTGGGTGCGGGCATCGATGCCGCGGGGCGAGGCGGGTGACGCGACCGTGACCGTGGAGACGCTCGGCGGCGGCCCGTTCGGCGCGGGAGGCGGCGACGCGACGCATCGCGCGTCGCTCGAGCTCCGCGGCCGCCTCGCCGAGGTCGACGTGCGCTGGTCCGCGGGCTCGCCGTCGATCGTCGCGTTCCGTGCCGACGGGCCGACCCGCTAGCCTCCGCGCATGCTCCAGGCCTGGCTGAACGGTTCCTTCGTCCCGATGAACGAGGCGCGCGTCTCCGCGTTCGACGCCGGCCTCCAGCACGGCATCGGCCTCTTCGAGACGATGCTCGCGCGGCACGGCCGGGTCTTCCGCGGGCTCGAGCCCATGGAGCGCATGCGCGCGAGCGCGAAGGAGCTCGGCCTCGCCGACACGCTCCGCCCCGAGGCGCTCGTCGACGCGGCGGAGGCCACCATGGCCGCGAACGCGATGGAGCATGCCCGCGTCCGCGTCACGCTCACCGGCGGCGACATGAACATGCTCGCGCGCACGGCCGCCGACGTGCGGCACGACCCGACGGTCCTCGTGCAGGTCCAGCCGCCCACGCCGTACCCGCCCGCGCTCTTCGAGAAGGGGATCGGCGTCCGCATCGCCGACGGTCAGCTCAACGTGGCCGACCCGTTCGCGGGCCACAAGACGCTCTGGTACTGGCCGCGCCTGCACGCCCTGCAGCGCGCCGCCGCCGCCGGCATGCAGGAGGCGCTGTGGTTCGACGTGACGCGCGCGCTCGCGTGCGGCTGCGTGTCGAACGCGTTCATCGTGCGCCACGGTGCGCTCGTCACGCCGCTCGCGCGCGGCGAGGAGGCGAAGGACTCACCCGTGCGCAGCCCGGTGCTGCCGGGGATCACGCGCGCCGCGATCCTCTCGCTCGCGGAGGAAAGCGGCATCGAGGTGCGCCGCGAGCGCATCGAGGTGGGTGCGATCCTCGACGCGGACGAGCTCTTCCTCACGAACTCGAGCTGGCACGTGCTGCCGGTCGTGACGGTCGAGCAGCGAACGATCGGCACCGGCGAGCCCGGCGAGGTGACGCGCACGCTGCGTGCCGCGCTCCTCGAGCGGATCGACCGCGAGACGCAGGCGTCGCCCGGCTGACCGCCGTACGGATCGGCGATCAGCGCCGCACGCGCACGTTCTCGCGCCCGCCGTCCGCCGGATCGGCCGTCGACGGCGCCGCGCCCGCTGCCGGGGCGCCGGGGAAGGGCATGCCGATCCCGGTCACGCGGATCGTCGGCCCC